>CAYGDS010000008.1:0-9083 GCA_964348595.1 uncultured Gammaproteobacteria bacterium
TCCGATGGCTTTTACCGAACAAGGTGTCGCCATGCTGTCGAGTGTCTTGAAGAGCGAGCGCGCCGTCATGGTGAACATCCAAATCATTCGCACTTTCACCAAGCTGCGAGATTTGATATCGGAAAACGACGCTCTCCTCCGCAAGCTCGAAGCCATGGAAAAGCAATACGACGAACAGTTTCGGGTCGTTTTTGATGCTCTCCGACGCCTTCTCGCGGATGATGATTCGCCCAAACCTGAAATCGGATTCATCGTTTGAAAAAACCCCGCCGGGTACTCCGGAGCGGGGCTTTTCGCATCTGACTCCCCCCGTAGATAGTGAGGTGGAGGGATTATGGCTTGGATTGGTCGGCCCGCTTCCTCTCATGCGGCTTGAGCAGCATCTTCCGAATACGCAAGGACTTTGGCGTGACTTCGAGCAGTTCGTCGTCGCCAAGATACTCCAAGCTCTCTTCCAGACTCAGATTCTTGGGCGTGTCCAAACCCTCCGCGACACCATCACCCTTGGATCGCATGTTCGAAAGTTTTTTCTCTTTGCACACGTTCACTTCCAAATCCTCTGGCTTGGCATTTTGCCCGATCACCATCCCCTCATACACCTTCACCATGGGCCCGATGAACAACTGGCCGCGTTCCTGGGCTGCCTGCAAACCGTAGCTGTTTGACTCCCCCGACTCGAATGAGATGAGTGAGCCATGCGGCGCCGTGTCGATGTGACCGATCGTTGGACGGTAGCCCAAGAACAGCGAGTTCATAACGCCCTGTCCCTTTGTGTCCGTCATGAATTCCGTGCGAAAGCCGATCAATCCACGCGTAGGGATCTCGAATTGAAGATACGTTGTTCCGGATTCAACGCGCATATCTTTCATTTCGCCCTTGCGACGCCCCATTTTTTCGATCACCGATCCGGAAGCACCCTCAGGGCTTTCGATCGAAACCTCCTCAAACGGCTCCGTCTTCACACCGTTCTCTTCTTTAAAGATGACCTGCGGACGGGAAACTTGGAGCTCAAATCCTTCACGACGCATGCGTTCGATCAAAATCGCGAGGTGAAGTTCGCCACGGCCGCTCACGACGAACGATCCATCGCCGGTCCCAGGTTCGACGCGGAGCGCCACATCGTTTTGCAGTTCACGCTCGAGACGTTCCTTGATATTGCGCGACGTGGTGAACTCCCCTTCTTCGCCGGAAAATGGGGATGTATTCACGCCAAAAGTCATCTTCACCGTTGGCTCTTCGATCTTGATCACAGGGAGCGCTTCCGGCTGATTCACGTCAGCAATCGTCTCGCCGATATTCAAATTTTCGATGCCGGCGAATGCGACGATGTCGCCAGCTGTCGCTTCTGGCACTTCAGCCTTCGACAAACCCATGAACGAAAAGACATTCGTCACTTTGGCTTGCGCCTGTTTACCCTCGCGGTTAATCCACATCACCGGTCCCGGGCGAAATACACCACGCACCACACGGCCGATGCCCATCTTTCCCTTGTAATTGTCGTACGAGATGTTCGCGACGGAAACCTGAAGCGGACCGCTCGGATCGTTTTTCGGTTCGGGGAGCGCACTCAGGATCGTATCAAATAGCGGCTTCACGTCGGTCATCGAAGCCAAGTCATTGGTCAATCCAGCCTTTGCTTGTTTCGCCGATGCATACACGATCGGAAAATCCGTTTGCTCATCTGATGCGCCGAGCGTCACAAACAAATCAAACACTTGATCCACGACCCAATCAGGGCGCGCATCCGGCTTATCAATCTTATTAATGACGACGATGATGCGGTGTCCGGCTTGGATCGCCTTCTTGAGCACGAAACGCGTCTGCGGCATCGGGCCTTCCTTCGCGTCGACGAGCAAAAGCGCTCCGTCCACCAAGCTCATGATGCGCTCGACCTCGCCGCCGAAATCCGCGTGACCTGGCGTATCTACAATATTGATCTTCACGCCGCCGTACATCACCGCCACATTCTTTGCAAGAATCGTAATGCCGCGCTCGCGCTCCAGCGGGTTCATGTCCAAAATAGTTTCGCCCTCGAGGCCCTTCTCGCGGAAGGTTTCGCTCTGTTTCAAAAGCGCATCGGCCAAGGTGGTTTTCCCGTGGTCGACGTGAGCGATAATGGCAACGTTGCGGATAGCGGACATAAGTGGGCGAATTCTATGCGACGTTGAGGCTTCTGTCAACCTTTCGAGATATGTCGAAAGTTTTATGAAATTAGGTACCCCCGCCGACTTTTAGTCATCGGCGGGGGTAGAGATGCTTTTCTTTTGCGTGCGAGAGCCGCGGGCGTCACCCGCGCGAGCTAGAGAAAACCGGTCATGGATCCTCGCTTCGTGGACGGGGGTTCACGTTCCTCATGTCGCGTGCCGTTGCCAAGGTCCCGCTTGGGCGGCTTTCAGAGCTCGTGAAAGCTAGCATAACGCCCAGATTCCGTCAAGGGGCCATAGCCCCAAGCGAGAATACACAGCCGACCCGTCGGTGTCGCCAGACATCGATCTCGAGTCCGTTGCGAAACAGTCGCACGCGGGGACTGCGCCTTCCTGGCGGACCGAGGACGAAGTAATGGCTACGACGTGCCTCGTATGGGAGTCGACCGATGCATCGGTCGGCCTGCCAAGAGCACACGAGCGTGCGGAGGAGGAATCTCCCGTCCGACGGGTCGTAGAATGTCGCTCGGTGAAAGCGTTCGCCGGTGATATCGACATCGAGCGTGTACACGTCCTCGTCTTCGATCAACGCTTCGCTTGACTCGATGATCTCGCCAGGTTCTCCGTTCGTCGTTGCCTCGTGCCCGGTCCTCGTCGGTAGCTCGGTCCATTCGACGCGTAGTCCGTCGGTTCGCGAACCGCAGCTCGTCGTGACACACAGGATGAAAAGGACGATGATCCCTCGATTCATGGCTCCTCCCTTACGATCGCACGATAGAGGCACCCGTATCGATCGTCGCGTCCGGCTGTCACGACATCATGCACGCGGATATTCCCGCCATCGAGATCCGCGGTGCCAACATGGACGAGATCCAGCGGACATCGATCACGAAGCGGGTTTTCGACCACGGTGTGTCCGACGGGTCGCAGGGCGATGCGCCCTTCGCTCAAGAAGCGATCAACGTTGATGAACGTGAGCAGGCGCAACGGATGTTCCCACAGCATTTCCCCGGTCGTGCCCTCGGCGATAGGACGCCATCGATCCGCGTGCTGCCATACAAGATCACTCCGTTCGAGCATGGTCACGCGCAGGGAGAACGGATACGCGTTCAGGACCGTGAGGTATCGATACGGATCGTGGATGTATATGACGAGCGCACGGGCGTTCTCGGTCCAACCGGCTTCGATCGCGCTCGATTCCGGAAGGGTCGACGCGCGAGACGAGGAATGCGTACAGGCCGCAAAAAGGATCGAAAGGGCGATACAGCGTACCATCCGGAACCTCCCTACGAGCATGTTGCTATGCCTTGTAGTAATTCGCAAATCACGCTCTTGACAAAACCGTTAATCCATGGAACGGAGTGTTAGGCCCCGTTCCCTCCTCAGAGAGAGGAGGGATGAAAGGGAGGAGCCTATGCCACTGATTTTTCATTCAACAAGCAATCGAGAGTTTCGACGCAGCCTGCGTCGCACCATGACACCCGCCGAAGTGTTCTTTTGGAAGCTTGTCAGAGGCCGATTATTCAGAGGTCTCAAGTTCCGTCGTCAGGCTGGAGTCGGACCGTATGTCGTCGATTTCTACTGCCCGGCGACAAAGCTGGTCATCGAAATAGACGGTGACTCGCATTTTACAGCAGACGGCGTACGTCATGATCAAATTCGAACACACTACCTTGAAGCTATGGGGCTTACTGTCTTACGGTTTACGAATGCGGACGTGCTGGAGAGGTCGGTTGCGGTGTTGGATCGGGTTTGGGCGTACTCCTCCATATGTCCCTCTTCAGAGAGGAGGGATTGGTCAGAGGAATTCGAGGGATAAAGGGGGGGCTCCTCCCTATATCCCTCCTCAGAGAGGAGGGATTGTATCAATGGTCCTCTGCAAAAACGGGTTTCATCCCATCCCAAAATTCCGGGTGCCCGCGCTTCTCCTTCATCCACAGCCACCACTCAACGCCCCAAAAGTCGATGCGATCGACATCGATGCGCTCTGCATAGATCAAGCGTGAACGGAAATCATCCAGTGACAAAGTTTTGAATTGGTCATCAAGACCCGTTTCAAGCAATGGTTGATTTGACCAGGGCTCCATCTGAAACTCAGTGACGCTCACCGGTCCCGTGAGCCAAGAGACGATGGCAGCCTTGCGCGCGTATGCCCATGGCGGAATGAAGGAGTACCTGATGATGCCAAACCACGGGTTTATCACGGCCCGATAGACACTCACGCCGAGCCCATCCGTCTGGTTCGCGAACGAGAGCCAAAGTGAGAGTTCCCCGGAATCCGTCGTAATGACAGAGCGCTTAAGAGCTCCACGTGATGCTTCCTCGCCACGCACATAACGCAGCTCCTGTTCGACCAGCTCCCTCGTGAGTCCCGGGCAGTCTACGTACCACGTGAACCGTGGCTCGTTCTCGACCTGCCAGCTCACGATCGCTCCGTGGTCCTTGAAGCGTTCATATGTCTGTCGAACATACGCAAGCTGTGCGGCTTCGCGTCCCTTCTGATCAAGATCTTTTACCCAATCTGGAATCCAGCACTCGGGCCATCGAGGCTGACGGCTGCCGAGTGCGAGCATGACCGAACCATCCCGTTTTGCGATCTCATCCAGTTGTTCCTGTAAAATCGTCCAATCGTATTTCCCCTGCGTGCGTTCAATGTCGGTCCAGTAGGCCGGGATTCTAAAACTTCTAACGCCTAAATCATCCAGCACCATCTTAAGCCCTTCATTCGGATCGAGTCCCAAGCTCCACGCATAGGGTGAACTCCAAGTGACACCATAACGCTTTGGGTATTCCTGCGGCCAACCGATAAGAAAATATCCTGCGATCACGATTGCAACGGTCACGATGCCTGAAAGGATCGGATGTTTTTTGAGAGGTTGCATCAGTGTGCTCATACGAGATTCGGACCGGCGACGAGCGCGAGTCCAAGGCCGACAAGAGCGATCGCGAATATTTTTTGGATGATGACGGGCTTCGAGAGATCCTCGCGCAAGTACCGATTGAGACGCGCGCCGCCAAACCAGGCAGCGAGAACAATCGCCGCATATTGTACGGCCTGAAGCGCGTTCACAATCGTCGCGCTCCCCTGGCTCAAGGCGATATTCACCAAAAGGAATCCCAGGGCGCCGAGTGTTTGTCCAGCGATCACGAGTACGGTCGTTCCGTGCCCTGCGTGGTGCTCTCGCCCGCGTAGGACAGACAGGGCCTCGTGTCGAGCGGGGGCGACGAGCATGAAAAGAACGATCGCGGTTGCAGCAGACACGAGGCGTGAGGAGATGAGTACGCCAAGAAACCCTTCGGTCTCGTAGGCATACTTTCCGAACACGCTCACCGTGGCAAAAAGCCCCGCGGATGCAACGCAGATCAAGAGCGTTTCACGATCAAGGGCCGCTCCCCCTTTTTTGCGTGTAAGCATCCACGTCGCGATCACGAGACACCCAAGCCCGAGCGCTGCTCGATTCCCTATCCGTTCTCCAAGGAAGATGGACGTCCCTGCGAGCGTGAGGATGGGAATGAGACTTCCGATCACGGGTACGACGCGACTCGTCTCGGCGCGCTTCAGAGCTTCAAAAAAACCCCACAGCGCGAAGACGAACAGGGATCCATACGCCGCGACGGCGGGCCAGGTCGAAGGCTCAGGCCAACGATCGACCCATGGGATGGTTACGACGACCACGATGGGCAAGAGTCCAATCAACACGGCGTACGTCAAGCTGTATTTGAGCGTTTTGCTCAGCAACGTCTTATCGATAATAAACGCCGCCGCGTTCAGCACATGTCCTCCAATAGCGATGGGGAGCCAAGCAATCATAGGGTAACAACGTCGCCAGGATGCGGCGCAGTTGCATCGACATGAAAGTGCTGCGAGAGGCGTGTTGCGAGCGCCACCGCCGCGCCCTCTTCGCCGTGTGTGCAGAAGATCCTTTGTGGAACGCGTTCTCCCTCCCCCACCCATGCGACCAGTCGCGCCTGGTCCGCGTGGGCGCTATAGGCACCGATGCTCGTGATCGTGGCTTTCACCGCCACCGTCTCGTCGAGCACACGCACACGCCGTTTCCCATCGTGCAGATCGCGTCCGAGAGTCCCCTCCGCCTGGTAGCCGACGATCAGCACCGTCGAGTTCTTCTCACGCAAGTAGCGTACCAAATGGTGCTGAATGCGTCCCCCGTTCATCATCCCAGATCCGGCGATAATCACTTTTGGTTTTGGCGCATCATTGATCGTTTTGGACTCTTCCCTCGTGCGCGTAAGTCGCAAGCGAGGAAAATCAAAAAGATCATCGCCGTGTGAGACAAGCGCGAGGGCTGCGGGATTATAATATTGAGGGTACTCCTTCATCACGTCCGTCGCCTTAATGGCCATGGGGCTGTCCAAATACATGTCGATAGGTGGAATCAGCATCTTCTCTACGAGATGATTGAGTTCGTAAAGTATTTGCTGGGTGCGATCAATCGAAAACGCGGGAATAACGAGGACGCCATTTTCTTTGACGGTGCGTTCTAGAATAGCTTTTAATTGGGATTCGCGAGTGCGCTCGTCTTCGTGAATGCGGTTTCCATAGGTCGATTCGATGACCAACGCATCAACGGCAGGGAGACGTTCCGTTGGTCGTAGGATATTAGAACCAAGATTTCCGAGATCGCCGGAAAATATGGCGCTTGGGCCGTCCGACACCCGTATGAGCCAAAAGGCGCTGCCAAAAATATGGCCGGCGTCATGGGGAGTGCACATGAGATTGCCGATGGTCACCTGCTCTCCGTACTCGATTGCACGGAATTGCCGTACGGCCTGCTCAACGTCTTCCACGTTGTACAGGATGGGCGTTTGTGCCCGCTCATGATCATCCACCATGATGTGTTCGGCATCCATGAGAACGAGCTCCGCGAGTTTTGCGGTCGGTGCCGTCGCGTAAATCAGCCCTCGGAATCCTTCTTTGACAAGCTTCGGAATCCTTCCGCTATGATCAAGATGCGCGTGCGTTAGGAAAACCGCGTCGATCGTACGAGGATCAAACGTGAAGTCCGTCTCATTTTTTTTGTTCGACAAACTCTCGCCCTGATACATGCCGCAGTCGACAAGAACGCGCGTTCCGTCCGTCTCTACCAGATAACAGGAACCGGTGACTTCACGCGCCGCACCGCAGAACGTGATCTTCATGGTTGCAGCACTTCCGAGACGATGCGACAGAACTCACTCGGAGCAGCCGGTGTCGCGCATTGTCGTTGAAATACGATGGCAAGGAGTGAGCGGTCGATGCCAGCGCCCGTAAAAAGTAAAACGATGAAGACGGACTCAACGAGCAGTAAAATCGTTCCGGAGATCACGGCAAGACGAAACGAAAATTCAGGGTGTTCAAATCGTGCCTGCCAATGCGGGACAAACATCCAGAGCTGCCCTTCTGTGATCGCGTTTGCGGTGAGCGCGGCGAGTGACCCGTACATTCCAAAAAGAAATGCGCTGATAGGAGTCGCTCCGAGCGTAGATGCTATCACGAGCGCCACGGGAAATGCCGCGATCGTAATCAGAGCCCAAAAATCTGCCGCGGATCTATTTAAGAGACGTTGTGGTTTTTGTTTTGCCATACCCTACCCCTACAGTATACCACAAGAGCCATGAACCACGAGCCATGAGCCATGAGCGATGAACGACAAGCCCATTGTATTGGGTCTGGTTTTCGCTCATGGTTCATGGCTCATCGCTCCTGGTACATCTATGTGTCCACCCGCACCGTATCCCTCCCGAGCACTCCCTCAAGCTCCTTCGTGACCAATTCATCGAGTGTGATACGGTATGACGAGAGGATTTTTTGCTGACCGCCCGCATTATCGACGGCAAAGTACACCGCGTACGGTCCTGGATGGAGGTCCAGCACGTGTCGCAACTTGTGCAAAATTGTTTCCGGAAGTTGCGCGCGCACGTGCAGCGTTACACTTTGTCTCTTCCTTATTTCTTGTTTGATACCCGCAGCCGTTGTTGATGCCGGTCCAAGGTCCTTGGATGGTTGCACCTCGGTTTCTACCTGTTGATTGTGAGCCGTTTGCTGTTGACTGTTCGGCGCAAGCTGCTCCAGAACCTGATCGATATTGTCCTCAGTGAGTTCGTAGCCTGTTTCTACCAGGAGCTTCGGTTCCCCGTCTTTCTCTTGGATGCGACCTGTCAGAAAGACCGCACGATCCGGCGTCCAAAGCTCGGGCTTATCCTTATATATACGTGGAAAGATTACGGCTTCAATCTCCCCCGTCGTATCGGCGAGCTTTGTGAACACCATCGGCTCGCCATTCTTCGTCAAAATCTTTTTCGCTTGCGTGAAGAACCCTGCCGTACGGACACTCTTCTCCTTGGTCTTCGATGGCAATTCTGCGATCGATGTGACGTGCCCCGTAAGTCGCTCGGCGAACGATCGAAACGGATGTGCGGAGACGTACAGTCCGAGTAACTCTTTTTCCCATGCGAGCACTTCCTGGGGCGAAGCTTTCGGTGCGGGTTTGAGGATCAGAGGCGTCGTTTCTCTCGCGCCGCGTGATGCTTGGAAGAGGCTGAATTGGCCAGAACTCGCCTCCTCCCGGCGTCTCCGCTGGTACTCCAGGATGGATTCGATATTGAAATATAAATGGTTGCGGTCGCCGAACGCGTCGAGCGCGCCCGTTTTAATGAGTGACTCAAGCGTACGCCGGTTGAACGATTTTCCCGCGGCGCGAGCGGCGAAATCCGCAAGATCTTTGTACGGGCCATTCTGCTTTCGTTCGCGATAGATCGCCTCCGCAATCTCCTCGCCTAAACCCTTGATCGCCATGAGGCCGAATCGAATCTTGTTCGTTCCTTTCACCACGGCAAACAATCGGAACGACTCGTTCACGTCCGGGGGGAGCACCTCGAGCCCGATGCGGCGGCATTCTTCGACTTCGATCGTGATACGATCCAAGTTTTGCGCGTCGGAGT
>CAYGDS010000008.1:9093-15590 GCA_964348595.1 uncultured Gammaproteobacteria bacterium
GAGTTTAAGAGCGCCGCCATGAACGCATCGGGATAGTGCGCTTTGAGATACGCTGTTTGGTATGCGATGAGCGCGTAGCAGGCAGCGTGGGACTTGTTGAATCCATAGGCGGCGAACTCCTCAAACTGTTTAAAAATTTCCTCCGCCGTATCGCGTTTCACGCCGTTCTTGATCGAACCCTCGACGAACTTTACGCGCAGCTCCGCCATGAGCTTCGCGATTTTCTTTCCCATGGCTTTGCGCAACGTGTCGGCTTCGCCCGGCGTGAACCCGGCCATATCCTTGGACACTTGCATGACTTGTTCCTGGTAGACAGGGATGCCATACGTGTTTTTGAGCGCGTTTTCCGTCAGCGGATGCATGAAGGTGATCTTCTCGCGGCCCTGTTTGCGATCGATGAATGACTCGATAAATTGCATGGGTCCCGGTCTATACAGTGCCACCATGGCGATGATGTCTTCGATGACCGTTGGCTTCAATTCACGGATATACTTCTTCATGCCCTCAGATTCCAGCTGGAACACGCCGGTCGTGTCCCCTCGCCCAAGCAGCTCGAATGTCTTTTTGTCGTTGAGCGGGATGGCATCAATGTCAATCTCTGCGCCGTACACGGCCTTTGCGATGTCCAAGCAATCACGGATCACCGACAAGTTGGAGAGACCAAGGAAGTCCATTTTGAGTAACCCCATGACCTCAGCTGAATGCAGCGAGTATTGAATAACCTGATCCACGTCGCCACCTTGCGCCTTCTGAAGTGGGGCGAATCCGACAAGCGCTGCGGGCGCGATCACGACCCCGCAGGCGTGCTGTGAGGCGTGACGTGTCGTGCCCTCAAGTTTAATCGCAAGATCAATCAATCGCCTGATGCGCGGATCCGATTCGTACATGGATCTGAGCTCCGGTGCGTCTTTGATCGACTGCTTGAG
Organism: uncultured Gammaproteobacteria bacterium; assembly: GCA_964348595.1. Taxonomy (GTDB): domain Bacteria; phylum Patescibacteriota; class Patescibacteriia; order 2-12-FULL-60-25; family 2-12-FULL-60-25; genus CAYGDS01. Next base: position 10,020 of record CAYGDS010000008.1, read on the forward strand.
CGGAATATGACGACCTTGAATCGGCGGTGGCACGGACTTTGCGACGCGATCGACCTCGGCGTAGCTCAGTCCCAGCACACGGCCGACGTCGCGAACAGCGGCGCGCGCGGCCATGGTTCCAAACGTGATAATGCCCGCGACACGGTCTGCGCCATACTTTTGCGACACGTATGCGATCACGTCTTTGCGTTTCACGTCATCAAAATCCGTATCGATATCCGGCATGGAGATACGATCGGGATTCAAAAAGCGCTCGAAGAGCAAGCCATAGCGCAGCGGGTCCAGGTTCGTGATCTTCAAGCTGTATGCGACGACGGAGCCGGCCGCGCTGCCGCGTCCAGGGCCCACGATCACGCCGTGATCTTTGGCCCAGTTGATGTAATCGGCGACGATTAAAAAGTAGGCAGCGAACCCCATGCGTTCAATCGTCGCGAGTTCGAACTCTAAACGTTCTTGCGCCTCCTGCCGCTTTGTCTTGTCTGGATAACGCTCGATGAGACCTGTTTCACAGAGCTTACGCAGATACGACATCGGTGTTTCGCCGGCAGGCACGACGAATGCAGGAAGGTGATTCACGCCTAGTTTGAATTCGACGTTGCAGCGATCAGCGATTTTGCGTGTGTTCTCGATCGCAGACGGCTGATCGCGGAATGCGGCAATCATCTCGTCCGGTGGCGTGAGAGACATGTCGACGCCCATGCTCGAAGCGCGGTTGTGATCATCAAGCATGCGCCCGTCGTGAATGCAGACAAGCACGTCCTGTGCCTCGCGGTCGTCGACGTTCAAGTAGTGGACGTTCTTTGTTGCGACGATGGGTGTTCCAGTCCTAATCCCCCACTCGACGAGCGTCTGATTGATATCGATCTGCGTCGGTGACTCGGGGCGATGGACGAGCTCGAGGAAAAAGTTTTCCGGTCCGAATATCTCCCTGTACTCCTTAATCAGGGCGAGACCTCGGTCTTCGTCATGCGCCTGTGCAGCCTTAGCGATCTCCCCTTTGGCGCAGCCTGATAAGGCGATAAGCCCCGCATGGTGGCGACGCATGAGATCTTTATCAATGCGTGGCTTGTAATAAAATCCGTCAAGATAAGAAATCGAAACGAGTTTCAAGAGATTCTGATACCCCTCATGCGTCTCCGCGAGCAAGGTGATGTGCGAACTCACGTGGTCGATGCCCGCGCGCCTATCCGTATGTCCATGCGCCGCGACGTTCGCCTCAAGACCAATGATCGGTTTGATCTTTGCTTTATGGGCAGCCTCGTAAAACTCCACTACGCCGTAGAGCGCAGAGTGATCCGTGAGCGCGATCGCGTCGTATCCGAGCTCTTTCGCGCGATCGACAAGATCCTCCGGCCCGCCCATAGCATCCGAGAGCGAGTACATCGAATGTGCGTGCAAGTGCACAAATTGTGTTCGCCCCGTACCTCCCTCTTCACCCCCTCCTTTGCTGGAGGGGGTCGGTGGCTGCACTGAAACTTGTGGGTCGGACATAAGTGATCGCGCTGACGGCACAAGGCCTGCGTAGATCGAATAATGATGTGAAGCTATCCCGCGCGCTGATGTTGGTCAAACGGAATTAAACAGCCCCCACACCTGTTGCAGGTGTGGGGGCTCGGCAGGTCGGCGGAGAACAGAACGGAGGGCACCACGCAGCTCTGCGCAGGAATGCAGAAGAGTCGATAGTCTTTAGCAGTTGATGATCATTTCGTCAATCACGTCGATCGTGAACGAGCGAGACGAACGACGGGATCAATAGAACAGCCCTCCGTTTGTTAGACGGAGGGCTCGGTAGACCGGAGGAAATCGGGACACGCTGGTGCAGGCTGCTTGACGGTGCGCATCGGGGCAGAACAACACCGCAGCAGGATACTCATCAAATGTGGAATTCGTCAATAGATATAAGTAGCCCCGACAAACCTTGCGGTCGTCGGGGCTCGGGAGATTGGAGTGCTGCGGGGCACTTCGGGTTGCAACGGAGTTGAGGACTGCACCCTGGGCTAGAATGCAACACATACAAAAGCTTAATGAAATACCCATCTTTGTCAATAGAACAGCCCCGCTGAATCTTTCGAATCAACGGGGCTCGTTAGGATGGACGAGAATAGAGTGCAGCGCCGGACGCAACAACGCTATAGGTGGCGGCACAGCGTTGTAGATTCTGAATGAAATAGACCTATACTGTCAAGGAATAAAACAGCCCCCACACCTGTTGAAGATGAGGGGGCTCGGTAGAGGAGAGAGGAATGCGTCACGCTGGGATACAGTGGAGTGCTCAGCAACGGGTGACAGAAAACGCTCAGGGTATATCAAAAAAATTTGCGCTCCGTCAACCCCCCATGAGCTTCGCCTCGGAATCTTTAGAACAGCCCCCCAAAGCTCGTGAGAGCAAAGGGGGGCTCGGTAAGGCAGGTTGGTGAGCTCCGCAGCGGTCTACGCGACCATACAGGACTCTAGGGCGGTGAACGCTGTGTAATACAATTGTCATATAAATTACTGCTTGTCAATCGAGCTCAGCTCGACAATAGAACAGCCCCCACACCTGTTGAAGATGTAGGGGCTCGGTAGTGGACACAAGATAACTCTGGAGAGCAGTGCCTAGGACCGCAGTTGGGAAGATTGCATGGCGGAAAAGTCATACATCGTCACACTTGGTCTGTCAAACCCCTAGAGCATTGTTGTCGGAAAGAATAGAACAGCCCCGTCGCGTAGCTGTTAGGCTTTACGTGACGGGGCTCGGTAGATGGCTGCAGTGCTGATTAGGTTAGTCAGCTGGAGACCAGGCCACTGGGCTTCTGGGGAAAAAGGGACGGGGCACGGCGCGTTGAAGCGTGAGATGTCTTTATATTATGCCATCATTCATGTCAATAGAACAGCCCCCCGACGTACGTCGGAGGGCTCGGTAGTTCACGATAGGCAACGCGGGTCTGCGCCACGTAGCAAAACGCGGCTGGAGGCCACGGCAAGCGGCAGTTCGTAAAGCTTATACAAAAAAATATATCGTTGTCAATCTTTTGGATATAGAACAGCCCCGCCTGCATGCAGGCGGGGCTCGATAGTGAGGAAAACATCACGACGCGCGAGTGAGCATCAGGCCGCTGCGCTCAACGTGACATGACACCGTAGGATCATATCTATATCGAATAATGCGATCTGTCAACCGAGTCCAGATCGATCAATAGAACAGCCCCGCCTGCATGCAGGCGGGGCTCGGTAGGTCGGAGCAGACTGCTGCGCTACACGGGAGGACGCACCGCGCAGCATAACAGGAACAGGGTGTTCTTAGTCTACAACGTTGTATTTGTCAATAAAACAGCCCCGACGATCTTTCGATGTCGGGGCTCGGTAGTGCAGAGATAGAGTACGACGCGCTACGGGAGGACGCGCCGCGCAGCAACACGGGAACGTCTTATGTATGACAAAAGACCCAATCTTGTCAATATTTAGATATAGAACAGCCCCCTCGTAAACCCGCCACAACTTCTTCAACGAAGATGTTGGCGGGCACGAGGGGGCTCGGGAGATTGGAGTACTGCGGACTACTTCAGGTCGCAACAGAGTTGAGGGCTGCACCCTAGACTAGAATGCGACACATAACCAGCATAATGAATTACCAATCTTTGTCAATCACGTCGTTTCGCGCACTGTGATTAATAGAACAGCCCCCACACCTGTTGCAGGTGTGGGGGCTCGATAGGGCACAGGGGTCTGGTGTGGAGTGCGATGCTCCGCTTGGCGTGAGGTTGGAGCGCTGGTGTGATTTTGACCAGGTCGATCAGGTCACGTATGCGGTCTTGATCGAATCGACCTTGAAGCGTCCGAACGGCCCCTTGCACGCGGGCCGGTACAAGAGCAGTCCGACGCGGTTGCCCGCGATGTCGAAGAGCTTCCGGATGTGGCCCTCGGTGAGACCGTCGAGCGTGGTGAAATCGATCTTCACCGTGCACGTGAAGCCCCACTTCTCGAACTTGGGTCGGAGCAACATCGCACCGACAAGACGCCGGACGTCGACCTCCCACGGGCTCTTCGGATCGAGGTTGCCCTCATTCTCGGCGCCCGCGCTCGGCCGCATCGACGTGGGGTCACACCCCTCGGGGAAGATGAGCGGGATCTCGAGCTCCTTGAGCTCGAGGAAGGAGAAGAGCTTCGTCGTCTTGGCCGTCGAGATGTTGGCCTTGCAGACCTTCACCTTACGACCGGCCTCGCGCAGGCAGGATTCCAGAACGCTGACCGGCAGGACAGGCCTGCCACTCGCATCGCGGTAGATCTTGTCCTGGAGCTTCTCCATCGGGCTCTTCGGGTTCTTGAGCCAGGAGTGCTCGCAGGCGCAGTACTGGTGCTCATTCCCGCGATCCATCAGCAGGGGGCTCACACCCACGCAGCAGATGGAAAAGAGCTGATCACCCATTGCTGGGATGGAATGAACGACCAGATCAGATCGTCCGGACCTCTTGCTTCGCGGATCGTTGCTGCAGACTTCGACCAACATGACTACCTCTCTTGCGATTGGTACGGTACGTCGTCAGGGTATTCCAACGACCCCATTTCTTAGCAGAACGCAGGTACCTTGTCAATATTTAGATATAGAACAGCCCCCCGTCGCACAAGGCTTCGAGGGGCTCGGTAGAGGGGTGATCGCAGGAGCACTGAACGGTTGGATGCGTAGCAGCTCTGAACAGCGCCGTGGGGCACTTCACGCAACAGCCGCTGATATTCAAATGCAACGTTGTCTTTTTGTCAATCCCATCAGGTACGCCGTCGGGAAAATAGAACAGCCCCGACGATCCTTACGGATGTCGGGGCTCTGTAGAACAGGCCTCGCTAGCGGGGAAGAGTGGGCAGAACGACGGTCTGCGGTACGCAGCAGCGTCACTCAATGTCACTGAAGTACTTAATAAGATGCCGGACATTTTGTCAATGGGGCTTAGCTCGATAATAGAACAGCCCCCACACCTTGGGAGGTGAGGGGGCTCGATAGATTGGGTTGCAATACTTTACAGCACATTTCGCCACGTCGGGGTATGTTACGGAAGTCGTGTGAAGACTTGCATGTCAGAACTATTGAGTCAAGTCTGTCGTGGATAATTAAAACAGCCCCGACGATCCTTGCAGATGTCGGGGCTCGGTAGTGAGGTATGGGCTGGTGTGCAGAACTGGACGACACGCCACGGGACAAGGCACCACGGGATAATCAAATATAACTGAACTTCTTCTTTCTTGTCAATAAAACAGCCCCCACACCTGATTCAGGTGTGGGGCTCGGTAGCTAGGAGATGAGTAGTGATGAGTGGAACGCGCCGCGTAGCTCTAGGCTTGTGCGGTGGAGTTTGAATGTTTAGAAAGGCCCCCACACCGTAAGAACGATGTAGGGGCCTAGTTGACCGCAGCTGTGAGCTGCGGTCTGCTCAGCAGGTCCTGACGATCACTCGGCGCTGGCCGCGAGCACCTTCACGTCCTGGAAGGACTCGACACGGAAGCGGCCGAACGGCCCCTTGCACGCGGGCCGGTACGAGAGCAGCCCGACGCGGTTGCCCGCGATGTCGAAGAGCTTCCGGATGTGGCCCTCGGTGAGAC
>CAYGDS010000009.1:0-14623 GCA_964348595.1 uncultured Gammaproteobacteria bacterium
GCCCACGACGTTGCACGTCGGCGTGCTGTCGACGCAGATGATGGTGCCCGTGCTTGCGCACGCACCGATGCCGACCGTACACGAGGTTCCCTCGCCCGGGCACGTCACCGTGCCGGGAGGAACGCCCGCGTCCGGAACCGGAGTCCCGAGAGGGAAGCAGGTTCCGACGGTGCCATCCGCGAGGCAGTACGCGTAGCACGGCTCGTGAGCCGCGCCGGTCTCGTCGTTGACGACGCTTCCGGGGGTTCCGCACGCCGTGGTGGCGTCCGGAGAGCCGCCGGGGAGCGGATCGGGGTAGTCGCACGAAGGCACGACGACGCACTCCGAGGCCGTGTTCGTGTCGTACGAACAGGACTGGACGATGCAGACGCCGGCGCTCGGATCGTGACCCGGACACGGGAGTGTCCGGTTGCGATCGGTCGCGACGCACGTGGCGCCCGCCGAGTAGAGCGGAGCGACCGTGCCGGCCGTTGGGGTGGACTCGCAGGCCGGGATCAAGATCCCGACCGCGGCGATGAGCAGATACCTGAAGCGCTGACGATCCATGCTGGCCTCCTACTACCGTGATTTTTACAAGCGCACGGTCGCTTGTCATGCAGTCGAATGAGCCACGAACTTAGGCAGAATTACCCAGGCTCGTCCCCCTCGCCAGGATGGTAAGGGAAGGTCTGAGCCTCGCAGTTTTTTACCATTTCGTCAAGTCGTCGTGACAGGGCTTGGCTTAGGTTAGCCAAAAAGGTTTTCTTTTTAGGAACGCATAAGCCCGTAAAGTGCACCACGCCATTGACAGAGAGCGCGTTTTCTGTTTAACTGTCCTGTTCTGACCTTTGGTCGGAATAACGCCCACGCCGGGCAGTGGCACCTTTCAACACGCCATGAACGGCGGAAAAAGCAGATCAGCGAGAGCGGATACGTCGGGCGTCAGCACGGAATGCAAGCATGGACAACACGGACAAGGTTCTTCGGACTCACGATGTTCTCAAGGCGAAGCACTCGCCTGCTCCGGACGACATCGTCTGGAGCTTCACTCATGCGTCCTGCGACGTCCTGCTCTGCTCCACATGGCAGGCAGGATGTATCGGGGGGCTCAGTGGTTTCGACGACGCCCTCCGACATTTCCTCTGTCCGTCCGCGTTCCCGCTTCCGTGCTAGGTTCCGTGCAGCATGATTTGCCCGTTCACACGCGATCGCTCTTTCTCCGTTCTACCCCTGATCAAGCCGACCATCCTGGTCGGTTTTTCGATACACGAAACATTAGCTCGGCAAGTGTTTCTCCGGTGACCAGTCCGCGGGTGGGGTCCATGGCTTTGCGAGCGTCCAACAAATATTAAAAATCGAACGCATGAAATCTGCCAAGTCGGCGCTCTCAATGATGATACCGACAGCCGTGGTCTTGAGCGAATACATGATGATCCTACCTTTAGATATGCTCATGTCGCCCGTGAACGGATACATTTTATAGTCCAACGTACGTAGTTCATGATTGGGTTTCTGGATAAAATAGGGTTGATGAAAACCTGGTTTAATACAGGCAATGCCCCTCGCAGTCGCCTTGTACTCGGTTTTCGCCCGACGCTCCTTCGTGAGCTTCACAATCTCCATCAAATGCTCATCAACCGAGTAAATTTCTAATATTTCTTCACGCTCGGACATGGCCGCCACTTCGTTTAGGATGTCATGGATCGCCGCCTCACCTTCGAAGTACCGCACACGCGGCTTGTCTTTCCACGATGCAAAGATCGCAAGGAGCTGTGGGAGCGCATCGGCGAGCTTGTCGTCTTTGTCTCTGAGCTTTTGTATTTGCAAATTGATGACGTTCTTGAGCCGCTCGGGGCTCTCGGGCACGAAGAGAATCTTTTTTCCTTTCTCAAAGGTCGAGACGAGACCAAGGCGTTTGAGCCCTTCGATCATGACATAGGTCGTGGAGCGATTGACCCCAGCTCGCTTTGAGACATCCTGCACACTCGCGGGACCGAGTTCGAGCATGCTGATATAAACGTCCGCCTCTTTGGGGCTGAGCCCGAGATCTCCTAAGGCGGCTTTTAAGTCGTCAAGCATATGGACCTGATGTTACCACGAAACGAGGGCTTTCAGGGTCTCTTCAGCTGTTTTTGTCCAGGTGTAACGCTTGACCCAAGCGAGCCCCTTGGCACGGAGCTCCTCACGCATCTCGGGACGCTCGACGAGCATTTCAATCCCATCGCGCAGCGCATCCGTATCTTCCGGATGAAAAAAGAGCGCGTTGTCCTCCCCGAGGACTTCAAGGAGAGAGCCGGACGTTGATGAGAGGACGGGTGTGCCACACGCCATAGCTTCAAGCGGTGGCAACCCGAAACCTTCGTAGATCGATGGTTGGACGTAGGCGAGCGCACCCGAAAGGAGCGCCGGCTTGTCGGCCTCGTGGAGATACCCGAGGATCTTGATCCGTGACCCATGTGGCGAATCTTCTATCGACTTGAGCAATTCGCCGGCGCCGGTTGTCGACAAACCCGCGGGGCCGGAAAAAGTACCCGCGATCACGAGCTCCAAATCCGAGTACTGATCTGCGACCTGCTCAAAGGCCTTTACGAGGGTCTTCAGGTTCTTTTTCTTGTCGATACGACCAACGAAGAGCAGATATCGATTCTGGATGCCATGCTTGGCCATGACCGCTGTGTTGCGCTCGGTCGTCTGCGGGATAAATCGCTCGTGATCCAAACCGAGAGGTGTTACGAGAATGTTTTCGGGATGCGCGCCATATAATTCGATGATTTCGCGTTTGCAGAATTCGCTCACCGTTATGATACGCGCTCCCTGACGAACGATGTCTCGGGTCGTGGCATGGTGATACGCAACCTGGACTCTTTTGTATGCCTCGGGGAAGCGCGCGAACCCGACGTCGTGCACCGTGACCACGGATCGCTTCGGTGCGAAGCGTGGGAGCACGTGCGCGGGGACAAAGAGCACCTCCGGTGGACGGCGTAGCATCTCGAAAGAGAGACGCGCTTGTGTCCAAAGATATTTTGGCGGCCATGCGAGTTGCCGCTCGTGCCAGTGCTCGGGATTCTTTTCTAGACCCTGAGCAAGCGGCGTATGTGTATATAGCAGCCAAGAATGTGCCTCGGCTGCCGGAAGGCGTTTCATCTCTTGGATCACATGATAGGCGTACCACTCGACACCCGTCTTTTGGAGACGATTTGCTCGTGAAGCCTCAATACCGATCAGCATGTGGAGATATTAGCACGGAAAAAGAAAACCCCGACGTGCCACGTGATCCGTAAGGATCGTACGTGAGGTGATCGGGGGCTAGTCTGGATCGGGTGCCCTGATGGCGGTAAAGACCGACTGGATGATGCGCCGTAGCGGTCTTCCCGAACGATCCATCGTTTCGACGACGTGCCCATCAGCGGGGTCGACGACAGAGATCGTGACACGGAAGATATCACGCCGGCCGGATGACACGGCAACGATCTCGATGCGGACTTCGCGATCCGTGAACTCCGTCTCGCGACTCAGCGCGAGGCACTGACTGCGCAAGAGCTGTGCCTCGCGCACCGTGAGATCGCCCGCCTCTTCGCACTCTTCCAACGTGGAAGAGAAGGAAGGGCAGTAGGTGACCGCAGCCTGGTAGACGCACGCACCGATGCGCATGGTCGCCGGGCCCGAACGCTCGATGCCCGTGAGCCCGCGATCGTCCTGTGCGGACGCCGTGGGAACGCAGGAGACGAGGAGTATCGCGCTCCAACCCAGAATCGCCGACCGGAAAGAACAGGGGCCCATGGAGACCTCCTAGGATTAAAGCCTACGACTGGAGAGGCGGTTGGGTCAAGGGCTAGCTCGAAAAAATGCTTCGCTTATACGCCTCGAGGTTTTCAAGCGCGATGCCCGTGCCACGAGCGACGGAGGTTTGCGGATTATCGGCGACAAAGGCCGGAACGCCTGTGGCTTCTGAAAATAATCGATCGAGATTACGCAGCTGTGCCGTGCCCCCCGAAAGCACCATCCCCTTTTGCATCACATCGGCGGAGAGTTCCGGCGGCGTTGCACGCAACACTTCTTTGATGGCTTCCACGATGCCCTGGAGTTCGTGCTGGATCGCGTCGGTCACATCATCCGAAGTCACCGTGATGATACGCGGCAATCCCGTGATCATATCACGGCCCTTCACTTCCATTTCCAGTTTCTCCTCGAGATACAAGGCGGATCCGATGCGGATTTTGATATCTTCCGCCGTACGCTCACCGACCGCGAGGCCGTACTTACGTCGAATATGCTCCTGGATCGCGGCATCGAGCTTGTTGCCGCCTATGCGCACCGAGCTTGAGGCGACGATGCCACCAAGCGAGATGACGGCGATCTCGGAGGTGCCTCCGCCGATTTCGACGATCATGTGGCCGGAGGCGGAGCCAATTGGAATATCGGCACCGATCGCGGCTACGACGGGCTGTTTGATAATGTAGGCTGCCTTGGCGCCAGCCGAAAGTGTGGCGGCGACGACGGCACGGCGCTCTGTGGACGTAATGCCGCCGGGTACCGCAACCATGACTTCTGGACGAAAGAGGCGCACGCCGCCGACGGCCTTGTTAATAAAATAGCGAAGCATGGCTTCGGTCGTGCGGTAGTCGGCGATCACGCCGTCTTTGAGCGGTCGCTTCGCGACGATCGAGTCCGGCGTACGCCCGATCATGTCTTTCGCTTCTTTGCCGACGGTAAGCACCTTTTTATCTGCAAGCGAAATTGCAACGACCGACGGCTCGTTAATAATCAACCCCTTTTTGGGGACGTATACGAGAATCGTGGTTGTGCCAAGATCAATGCCGATTTTTTTTCCAAACATACCGAGCGAAGCGACTAGGCAGTAGTGAGTAGTGAGTAGTGAGTAGCCAACCTCGACTACGAGGCTACAGGGCTACAAGGCTACCGGACTAGAAGGTGATTTGAAAAAGGGTGTCCCGGTCGAGTGGGCGATCATCCCAACGGAAATGCGTGTCACCGAACTGCTCCGACTCTTCCGGAGGCTCGGCAGACTTGAGCTTCTTACCGAACGAGAGATCGAGCGTCAAACGCGCCTTCGATCCAGGCTGTTTCTGGACCGTCAAGGGGTAGGTTCCGGTCATGAGCAGCGCAGGGACGGATGATGGCAACCGATAACGGAACGTGAGTTCGCCCGTGCGACCAGGCTCAACGACCCAAAATGCGCCGAAGACGGTTTTCCCGAGCTCGCGAAAGACGTCCGGGCGCGTCGCAGACGAAGACAGGAGCACGCTCCCCTCGGGGACATACACCCGTGTGTAGCTTCGGTAGCGCGTATATCTCCAGGTGATAGCCCGATTCGTGTTGGTGTAACGCAAGCGGACGGTGGCGATGGGTCCTGCGGGGTCCGTCGCGTCAACGGAGTAATGAATTTCTTTGTCCATGACGCCGTCGGTCTTGAGTGCAGCCAAGTTTGTATCGATCACCCAGAGATAATCCCCGGAGGCACCCTTGGCGCGCCCGCTCCAATCACGCGCGTCGAGAAGGGATTGGAGATTCGGATCGCGGGAGTAGATGATGATGTCTTTTTTTCCAAGCGCCTCGTTTGCGATGCGCACAAGGTCCGACCAGCGCGAAGCCGGTTGGCTCATGAGCGTGGTGAGTAATACGTCACCGACTTTCGCCACGACCTCTTTGCGTTGACGGAGCGGGATGCCGGCAATGTGGAAACCGATCTCGACATCGTATTGCAATTGATCAAAGAAATTATCTGCCGTGAATGTTTTTCCTTCAACCGTGAGTGGGCCCGTGAGCTTCAAGAGCTCGCGAAAGAAGGCGGGTTGGATCATCACGACACTGTCGAGACGCACATCGCGGCCGGTGCCGAGCTTGGTCTCACGTTCATAGAAATCCATGACGCGGAGTGCGGATTCCGGTACATCCGGCGACCAGTTGGCGTCGCGCAAGAACCAGGCGGGAATACCGAGCTCGCGTTGCATGATTTCGGGCGGGCGCTCGCGCCACGTGCGTGCGACCGGGTCGTCAACGGCGTAGACATCTTTGAAATCAATTTTTTTGAAGTCTGCCGCGTCGACGGTGACCTCCCCAACGTTTCCGATGAAGCCGCCGGTTGGGCGAAGTTCGTCGGCGTTTTGGAGGAGCACAAGGTAGGTGCGCTCCGACGGATAGCCGACGAGCGGTAAGAGGATTTCGGCGAGCGATACGCCGCGGTCGAGTTCACGCGCGAGCTCTGGCAATCGGGCGGCCAACGGTTCGAGGGCGTTGCGCGCTGGTCCGAGGAGATCGTCCTTTGGGATGCGCTCCCACGCCTCTGAGGCGATGGCGATGCGCTCGCGCGCGCGTCTGATATTCCCAAGCGAGGCATCGATGCGAGCAAGAATGTGTCGTTTTTCATCCGCCGTGAGGTCATCAAAAGAACGACCAGGGGTCACGGTATTGAGCGGATCAGAGACGCCCTCTACGGCGAAGGCTTCTTGAATGGCGACTGCGGCGGCGACCAGATCCCGAAAACCAGCGAGCGCCGTTTCTCCGGCACGCTCGACTTCTTCCAAGGCACGGAGGCGCGAGCCGATCCAGGGCGCCACGCGCCAATTGCCGGTGGCCCGGAGACCCGCGCGGATTTCCGTAAGTCCGATTTGTGCCTGGTCGACCGCAAGAAGGACCTGATCGAACTCACGCGCCTGCGCCGCCACCTGCGCCTCACGTACTGCGGAACGGATGGTGAGCGCTCCGGAGGAGGCGCGAGCCATGCCGTAGACCAGTGGGGCTGTGAGTAAGACGATGGTCGCGATGAGCGCGATTGCGGCATACCAGGTGAGACGACGAATCCATGCGCGCGACCTCGTTGGCTCAGGGGGCGTCTCCGGCGACGGATACACAGCGGACGTCACGGGCCCCGAGGGTCGATGCAAAAAATTTGGGCTGTGCGCCTCGTTCATAGCTGCATCATACCTGAATGACGATCAGACGAGCTAGGATGACAAAAAGCGTGGGCTAGGTTTGTGAAGATATTTGAGGAAATATTTGAGGCCACTCACGAGGTGCGCGCGGGCAAGCGGGTTGGTAAAGAGCGTCAAAAATTCCATGGATGTTCGCGCGCGGCTTTCGCGCTGATGATAATGCATGACTTTTGCCACGGGCGTGTAACACACGCGACTCCCCGCTTCCCAGGCGCGACGACAGAGGTCCGCGTCCTCGAAATACATGAAGAACCGTTCATCGAAGTGGCCGATCTTTTCTAGCACGTCGCGGCGGATGAGGAGTGCCGCACCAAAACCCCAGTCGACATCTTGTTCTTTTTCACGATCCATTTCGGCCATGGTGTACGCGTGAAGATGTCGGCGCGCCCACGGGAGCCGGCCGAGGGCGCTCCTCCGCAAAAGCGGCGTAAGAAGTTGCGGGAAGCGATAGCACGAGACTTGGTCCGAGCCATCGGGATTCAGTACACGCGGCGTCGAGACTCCGACCAAGGGATGCTCGTCCATCCACTCCATCCACTTTTCGAGCTCGCCTGCGAACAGCGTGAGATCCGGATTACAAAGAAAGATGTAGTCGCCGCTCGCCACTCGCAGCGCGAGATTGTTCCCGCCACCAAAGCCAATATTTTTTTCGGATCGGATCAACGTGGCCCACGGGAACTGCTGCGCAACCATGTCTGCCGAACCGTCGCCGGAGGCGTTGTCGACAAGGAAATATTCAAAATCCACCCCGAGCCGTATCTCTTCGATCCCTTTCAGGAGATGACGAATGAAGTGGGGTTTCTGATAGTTGACGGTGATGATGGAGAGACGTGGACGTGCGCTCATACAAACCACTGTGCCATCTCGGAGGGAGTTGCGCGCGCCTCTTTGGACCGGAGGGCACGCAGGCGCCACCTTGCCAGAGATGGCCAAACTACGCCACCGAGCAGGAGCAGGCGCAATCGTTCAAGCAGGATCCAGGGGAGATGTCGGATGCGCACGCCCATAGCATCAGAACGACTTGCCGCCTGCATTGCAGCGAGCCCATCGACGCGACGCGTGGTCCGATTCTGAGGCGGCGACTGGACCCAGGTGACGGCGCGTTCGACACAAACGGCCCGACCACCGAGGAGCTTCAACCGCCAGGCGAGATCGATGACTCCTGCAAGAGGGTCGAGGGTCTCGTCGAACCATGGTCCGCTCGCGGCCAAGACCTTCAGATGTGATGCGCGCACAATAAAGAGAGCAGGGTGCGGAAAAAAAACTTCGGAGACACCACTCCATGCGGCGCTGTCCATCTCGCCTGCGCCGCGCCAGATGGGACGTCGCCCTTTGGCCATGAGACCACCGGCAGTGATGATGCGATTTCCAAGCTCGAACTCCTGTGCCTCACCGTCGTCCGCCAAGATGACACGCGAGGCGAGGATTTTTGGACAGACGATGGCGAGTGCGGCGTCTCGATCAAGCGTCGCCATGAGCTGACCGAGTGCTTCGGGGGCGAGCACCGCTCGTGTTGTCGTGATACACACGGCGCGTTGTTCGAGGCCCTCGTTTCCCCAGCGCGAAAAGGCGAGCGCGAGCGCCTGGTTGTGCGCCTTGGCCCAGGATTGTCGTTTTGGATTGCGTAGGATCGTCACGTTATCGCCGGTCACGGCCTTGGCGCGATCGGGAGACGCATTGTCGATAAGGGTCAGCTGAAAAGAACGATCGTCCTGCGCATCGAGCGACTTCAAAAACTCCGGCACGAAGGCCTGGAATTGATCGGTCACGGCGTGCACCGAAAGTCGTTGGGCAGGATGCATATGATGTCAGATCTCAGATGTCAGATTTTACGTCTTGCATCTTGCGCTCTTTTCGGCGAGACATTGAACCCGAGATACTTCCCGAGCATGAGGCGCGTTTGCGCATCGATGGCGGGGATCGCTCCAAAGAGCAGGAAGGTAACGGGGAGGAGCGCCCACTGCGCTAGCATCATGGCATAGGCATAGGGTCGCGAGTAGTGCGATGGTCGCGGCGGGAGCATAGTGAGGGCCAAGGTCGCGGAAACGAAGAGGCCGATCATCGCGAGACGCATAAGCCACTGCAAGGTGAACGGGGTGTTTTGGAAGATGGCGAATGAGCGCAGGTCTTCTGACGCAAACCAAAACGGCAGATAGCCGAGAATGAAGATGAGGAACGGCGCCGTGGCCCAGGTGTACATCCCCTCGAGCTGTTTGAAGAGCCAGGTGATTTTGATCCAAAGCGGCATGTCCTTTTGTTTGGCGAAGGCTTCCACCATGTACGGAAAGTTTTCGATCCCCCATGCCCATCGACGAAGTTGTTTATAGAGCGCGACAAGCGCTTGCCCGTAGTTTCCGGTCATGACCGTATCCATGGAGACGGGAAGATGGATCGGCGTCACGCGATAGCGTCCTGCGTATTGGACGAGCCCCTGGAGGAAGATGCGTGAGTCTTCCGAGACAATGTCTTTTTGCCAGTAGCCGACATCGATCAGCATGCGCAGGGACATCGAGTGCGAGGAGAAAGTCATCATGCCTTCCGGTCTGGCGAGTTCGGTCATGAGCCAGAACGTGGTGCCGAACATGGCAATGCGTACCGCCGCCGGCGACTCCCAAAGATTGTTGTTATACAACGCAACCGGCTGATACGAACTACGTGTTGGTTCATCGACCGTCAGGTAATGCCAGGTGAGACATGAGAAATAGTGCGGATGCACGATGGTGTCGACATCGAAGGAAGAGACGATGACATTTTCCGGCGCAAACCCCATGGCCAGGATTTTGGGTACGGCTTCATGCCCCGACCAATGCAAGTTGGAGCCCTTCCCCGGGATCTCGTCGGGCAACCCGACCGGATGAACCGTGGTCATGAGCGCGCCGAATTTACCCGCAAATGCCGGCAGCACGTCCTTTTGTATCGTAGCGAAGCGCTCCGCATCACGCGCTTCACCCGCCAGTACGACGAGCATGCGCTCTGCAGGTTCGCGGCACGCGAGAAGCGACTCAAGCGTCTCGCGGATGACGTTGGGCTCCTCCTTATATGTCGGGAGAAAGATCAAGTGACGCACGCGATCGTAACCCGGGAGACGTTCGCTCTCGGTTTGCCAGTCACGCCTGAGCGCTCTTCGGTACTGCCACCACGACCCAAGCAGGAATGGAATGAAGTAGATGACGCGCAGGAGCCAGTAGAGATCAAATACGATGATGAAATAGACCACCCAGAGCGGCTGAAAGATCGACAAGACAAGCGACAAGATAAGTGTCGTCCAGACCAGCGCGCCGGGAAGAATCTCGATCGCGCGTTTCTGCCAGCGTTTCATATGAGCCATAAATGATGAGCCATGAGCGATGAGCCATGAGCGACAAACCCTGACTGTCGCTCATCGTTCATGGCTAATCGTTCATGGTTTCGGCATGGTGATATTTGGTTCCGCGTCGTAGATCGGCGCGACGTATCCCGAGGCCATGAGCTCCCCCGCCTGAAGACGAGCTGTGAGGTCATGGAGATCCTCCGTTTCTTCGATGGATGCGCTGTAAAGCGGCACCTTTAGGAATCGCGCGAGGAGATTCGCCTGCAAAACACCGGTTCGGACAGACGTGAATGACCCGGGACCCGCCACAACGACAATGCCCGCGAGTTCCTTCGCATGCGTACTCCATGTACGCGCAAGTTTTGGCAGGAGCAAGGCCGCGCGCCCCTCGAATACGAGTTCCTTGGGCTTTGCATCGACCTGAAGCCACGCGGCGCGGACACGACTAGCGGTATGTGTATCAATGAGGAGCCAGGTCATACCTCTGCCACACCGTCGTTTGATCTTTCGTTCAGACGATCGACAACGATGTTTTGCTGCGCCTCGAGAATCGCATACAGAAATTTGTCCGTCATCTCTTTGCGATAACGAAATTCTTCGGGGGTCATCAGAGAGAAATCGATTTCGAACCCAACGGCTTCCTCGCTATCCATGACGAGTGCCTTGAGTTTGTCCTGGTCGATATGACCGACGATGAAAAGATCAACGGGGGCTTTCTCGCCAAGGAAGGATCCCATGAATGCAAGGTAACGAATGTCGCCGAGCTTCATGATCTCTTGATCGAGGCGACCTTCGAGGAGGAGTTGCGCGCGCATGACGAGCGCCGAGAGCTCCGGGAAAAGCTTGAAGCTCTTGTTTACCTGATAGAATTTTTTCTTGAGCCCCGGCTCGGGTTTGCCGCTCGCCTGCGCATTCGCCTCCTGGATGAAACCGAGTTTCACAAGGTTGCTCAATTCCCGCCGTACGGCATTGATTTGAGTGTCCACGCGGCGCGTCATCTCACGCACAAAGATCGGTTCATCCGGATTGCGGAGGAAGAGGGAGAGGAGCTTCACGCGGGTGCGAGAACCAAAAAGGTGTTCAAGCATAACTGAGGTGTATCCTGCCCCAAGCTGGGCGCCTTGACAAGCGCAAAATCGGACCGGCATTTTCCTGGACGTATCTCGAAAATGGCACGTATACTCTGGAAGTCGCCAATAGGCGAAAAACCGCTATGGAAACGCCATTTCGCTTCGCAGATATCGAGCTCAGCGGATCCGGCCAGGACGAGCGCATCGTGGGCCTATTTCGGTTCGAGTCGGAAACCAAGGGCCGACGGGGTCCGTCCATCCTCATCCTCGCCGAAATCGCCTCGTCGCTTTACGTCTATGAACAACTCCTCGATGCGATAAGCGAGGCCGCAGAATCGGCCCGCCACCTGACCTCCGCAGCCGGCAGCGACCCCATGGCGCGTTTTGAGAAATTGATCGAGCGCTTGAACGATGCCGTTGCGCGCTTCGTGGAGCAGGAACCGAGTGAGATCGCGTGGAACCGCGTGAACATTTTCGTGACGGAATTTACCGAAGGACGCATGTGCGTGGCCGGCCTCGGACGACTCACGAGCATTCTCCTCCAGCGCCAGAGCGAAGGCTCTTTCAAGAGTTACGACCTCCTCGGCTCACTCGAACAGCCTGCAGCGGTCGATCCAAAAAAAGTCTTCGCCTCGCTTTTGTGTGGCGATCTGCGCGTGGGTGATCAGCTCTTTGTTGGAACAAACAATTTCGATCGCTGGCGCGAAGACCTCGATCTTATCGGACGCATGAAAACCCAGCCGCCGGTGAGCGCAGCGCTCGAGATCAAACAAAGTCTCGAGAGCTTGGCGCTTGATGAAGACTTCGCCGGATTCATCGTAAGCCGGAGTGCCGCTACCGATGCCG
This sequence comes from uncultured Gammaproteobacteria bacterium, assembly GCA_964348595.1. GTDB lineage: Bacteria > Patescibacteriota > Patescibacteriia > 2-12-FULL-60-25 > 2-12-FULL-60-25 > CAYGDS01. Next base: position 12,159 of record CAYGDS010000009.1, read on the forward strand.
GGCGCGTTGGCGCGTCGCTTGAGGAGGAAGGACCGAAGAGCACGCAATCGATCGAGCGCATGTATGCTGAGGAGCGGAAGACCGAGGCCATGCTGTCACCGTCGATTTCACCCCGCACGACCGAAGTAAAAGCCCCGCGCGCCGCCTCGGCCATGGGCTTTAGTCTCGTGAAACTCTCTGCAGAGATTCGTTCGCGCATAAAGAAGCTCCGCCTGCGCAAGGATCCCATCTCACTCGCCTCGCTCCGCGGTATGAACGCAGGCCACGGCTCGTTCTTTTTGGACAGCCGTCGGCGTCTCCTCGTCATGGTCGTCGGTGGCATCTTGCTCGTCGGCCTCATCGGCGGTTGGATCTACTCGTCGCGTAAGTTTAAGGCCGAGCAGGAACTCTGGAACGCCGTGTACACCCAGGCGACGGACAAAAAGAACCGCGCGGAGGCGGACCTCGTGTACGGCAATGAAGATCGTACGCGGCGTCTCATCAAAGAAGCGCAGGATTTGCTCGTGGGTCTAGATGAGAAGACGAACGAGCGCGCGGCCGCTCGATCCAAACTCGGTGATGAGCTGAAGGTTATTCTCGACAAGCTGAAGCGTGAGACGGCGATTGAGCGGCCCGAGCTTATGGCCTCGCTCGGCGCGGAGGCCCCGTCGGATGCCATGCGTGCCCTCGCGATGTGGAACGGCCAGCTCTATGCCGTGGATCAAGCAGGACGCGCGCTCTTGGAGATCGACCCGGCGACAAAGACGGTGAAGCGTGTGGATCTCCCAGCGGAAGCGACCGAGATTGTGTCGGCGGCTGGCGGACCAAGCTCGCTCCTCCTCGTCGGTTCGGGGAAGACGTTGTTCCAGTACGTGAATGGATCGATCGCGGCGCTGACATGGTCCGCAACCAATGCCGCGTCGCCGACGGATCTCGTCATATACAACAAGCGCGCGTATCTTTTGGATCCATCCGCCAACATGATCTGGCGCTACAACCTGTCGACCGCAGGCATCAGCGGCGAGAGTGCATATCTCAAACAGACGAGCGCGAACATGGGTCAGGCAAACGGAATGTCGATCGACGCGAGCGTGTACGTCTCGTTTAGCGACGGCACGTTGAAGCGGTATCTCTCGGGTGCCGAGGAAACGTGGAAACCGGTCACGGTAGAACCCCCGCTTGCGAGCGCCGCGTCCGTCTGGGCGCCGGTGGATACAGATCGTGTTGCGGTGGCTGATACAGCTGGCAAGCGCATCGTGATATTCCGCAAGGATGGCCGCCTCGTGGGCCAGCTCACGTCGCCGGAATTCAAGGGGCCGACCGCGGTGTTCGGAGATCCTGCCGCGAAGAAACTTTACGTCATCGATGCGAACCGCTTGTACCGTCTGGACCTCCCCTAGCTGATATCCACCACCTCTCCGGTTCCGCCCGGAGAGGTTTTGTATTATGATGATAGTGAAATCAATATGAAAACAAAATCGCGTTCTTCTAAAGTTAAAAAGATCCAGTACAAGTGGCTCATGTTCTGGCTCCTTGTGCTGACCAACGTCGCCCTCGTCGCATCGATTTTCGGGAATGTGGATGTACGAACGTTCAAGTCAGGAGCAATCGTTGTTGACGACGAGATTGATGCCACTGAGCCTTTTGAGGATGCGGCGGAGGCGCCGGATGCGGTTGAAGAAAACACGGGATCTGCAGTCGAATGTGCAACTCCTATCGATACCCCGATAGATACGTATGTGAAGTACCTGGATCAGAAGACGGGTGTTTCCGTGTCACTTCCATACAGCTTTGGTTGGAGGGGACCAGGGTGCACAATCTCACCCGCTGACGCGTATGACACCAGTATCGGCTTCGGTCCGGGCCATATTTATGGTCGCTACGCTAACTTAGAGATTCGCCCACGTGGAGATGCTGAACAGATCATCCGCGGTGAGACCGAATCAGCACCAACCTCCGCAGATCAACTTGGCGCAGTCACCGGCCTTCGAAGGCGCACCATCAATGGTCTCGCCGTGACCAGCTACTCGCATGCTCTGGATATTGGAGGCGATGAAAATGTTTGGATCGCGGTTGGCAAAACATACAGTTATATCATCAGGGGCTATGCCTGGCTCACAGATGCGGAAGCCATCAAAATCATCCAGAGCCTGAAGGTGACGAAGTAATCCAAACCCCCGCACAATGCGGGGGTTTGACTTTGTGGGAAATATCGATAAAGCTGTGCCCACGATGGAAACCTGCACCTTCTGTCAGCGCATCAACGAGTTCAAGAGCGGCCAGCGTTCCGGCGACTTCATCGCCGAGCTCGAGACCGGGTACCTCCTCCTCGACTGGTACCAGTTCTACCGAGGCTACTGCCTCTTCGTCTCCAAGGAGCATGCGACGGAGCTCGACGAGCTCCCGCCGGACTTCGTGCACGCCTTCATGGCGGACATGCTCCGCGCGCATCGCGCCGTGCGCTGTGCGGTTCTGCCCAAGAAGAT
>CAYGDS010000010.1:0-14345 GCA_964348595.1 uncultured Gammaproteobacteria bacterium
ACTCCGTCCACGGTGATGCGCAAACGCCTTGTTCCATCTTTTGATCCTAATACTAAGTGAAATGCATTCGATTCCACGTTCATCCGGAAGCGATTCCCCGCCGCAACGCTCTCCGCGTACTCCGGCGTGATCGTCCAGCGCCCACCGAGGCTCCACTCGTTCGAGTCGGTAGGAAGGAGTCGGTAGTCGGTAGCAATGTCAGCAACAAACTCACTGCGGTTGGCGAAGCTTTCAAAGCGGCGGTGACCGAAATACGTCTCCGGCGTCTTCGTTAACCGAAACGCGGGTGTCGTGCCCGCACCCGTCGGCGCATCTTCAAGCGCCTCACCGCTCTCAGCCAAGAGCGTGCGAATCACTTCCTCTTGTTGATCATACTCACCCTCGCCGAAATGTGTGAATCGTAAGCGTCCCTGTCTGTCGAAAAAATATCCAGCCGGCCAGTACCGATTGTTGTACGCGTTCCATGTCGCAAAATCCGGATCAAGCGCGATCGGATACTCAAGCTTGGCTTCTTTGAACGCAGCCTCGACATTCTCCGGCACTTTTTCAAATGCGAATTCCGGCGTATGCACTCCAACGATCACGAGCCCATCGTCTTTATACGTTTCCCAGATCTTGCGCAAGAAAGGCTGGGTGCGGATGCAGTTGATGCACGAGTACGTCCAGAAATCGATGAGTACGACCTTACCTTTCAGCGCCTCGGGCGTGAGCGGTGCATCACCCTCGGTGTTCCACCAACGTGTGATCCCGAGGAAAGGAGGCATGGCCGGAGCGAGGACGGGGAGTTTTGGCATAATGACAGGAGACCCTTTGGTTTTGATGAGCGCCGTATCCATCGGGATGAGCTCTGGCGGGTTTGTTACGACGACAACCGCGGCGAACATGAGGAGTACGCCAAACGCGATCAGCAACCAAAAGCCTGGGCGTCGGTTCATATCAGAGATTAAAATTCAGTCCGAAGAAGAGCCACGGCGCACGATCGAGGAGCCATGCTTGGAAGGCGAGATCGACTTTCGTCACGAGTCCAAGCGCGACGAGGATGATGAGCAGACCAAACACGCGTTGGATCGTCTCCGTATACTTGGAGAGCGAGCGCACGCGGGTTACAGCGGCCTGTCCTCCGTATGCGATGAGGAGCATGGGGAGTCCTGCGCCAACGGAAAAGGCAAAGAGAAGTGCGCCGGCCTGCAGAAGATTCTGTCCAGCAGCGATGAGCGTCAGAATCGAGCCGAGTACGGGGCCTGCGCAGGGCGTCCAAACGGCTCCCAAGGTCAATCCAAGGAGAAAGCCGCTCCAGAGGTCCGTTGATCCCACGGCACTCTTCGGCACCGCGCGCGCAAGGATCGGTTCGAGCTTCGCAAAGACGGAAGCCTGGAACTTTGGAAAAAGCATCATCAATCCAAACAGGCCGATCACCGCGGCGGCGACGTAGCGCCAAGTGTCCGGAGAGAGTCCGAGGAATGAGCCGAATACTGAGAAGACGACGGCGAATCCCGTGAAGGCGAGTGTGAATCCGAAGACGATCGCGACGGGGCGCAGCGGATGCCGTCCTGTCGTCGACGTACCGAGGACAATCGGGAGGAGGGGAAGGATGCAGGGCCCGCCGATGGTCACGACACCCGCGAGGAGTGCGAGGAAAAATTGAAACATACTATTGAGAGATCAGATTCAGATACGTCGCGAGATCGGTATTCGCTATGAACCCGACCGTCTTCTTTTTGGTTGATCCGTCAGTCCCGATAAAGAACCCCGTGTGCTGGTAGGTGACTCCGTACTGCTTGGCCAATTCCTTTTCATCGGCATCCGTTTCCGTGTCGTTATAGTTCACACGGAAACCGGCAACTCCGCCTTGATGAGAACGTACCACCTGTTGATTGCGTGGATCCTGTTCGCGGCAAGTTGGACACCAGTTTGCGAAGAAGAACAAAAAGATCGGCTTCCCCGACGCGCGCGCGGCATCGTACGCAGCCTTGGTGTACGGCTCATACGTCGAGGCGACCACCGTTTCCGTCTTCCGCATTTCCTCTACAACGGGCGCCGGCTTCTTCGCGTCCCCGACGACTGGCACCGGCATTGGCGCGGGCAGAGGAACGGCGACTGGAGGAGGCGGCGGCGTCGATCGCATCGGACACCCCTGTCCGAGCAACGCGACTGCCATCAAACCGATCAAAAGTTTTTTGTGTTGCATATAGGTTTGATTTCGTAGCATCTTTGGTTAATCGCTCATCGCTCATCGCTCATGGTTCTTGGTCAGATGTGCGGCGCCCTCGGGTCCTCATCGACCGCGTCCTTGCTCTCGACATGCGCTGCTTCTTTGTACATCTCCCACTTAGATTTGAGCTGTTCGCGAATGCTTTCGAGATCCTGATCCGGATCAAGCTCGGCAAGGTCGAGGTGCGCCGAGATCACCTCGTCACAGAGGGTCGCCCACCCTTCGGCATCCGCGATCCCTTGCTCCCGCGCAAGTTCCGCGACCTCATCATATAAATTGTTGCGATCCAGCGTGTCGAGTCGTGTCATATGACCAACATCATAACCCATAACGCATAGCCCGTAACGCATAACCTGAAACGTCAAGCAACAATCAACGAATAACCGCGCTCCGTTGGGTTGTCGTACGCGCTATGCGTTATGGGTTACGCGTTACGGGCTAGAGGTTATGGGCTATACTGTCATGGAATCCTTATTGATACGTTGCTTGTGTTACCAGACGAAGCCCGCCTGCTTGCGGCGGCTAAAACTAATCCGGATGCTGTGGGGCAAATCTATGATCACTACGCCGACCGCGTATATGGTTTTCTCATGAAGCGGTGTCGGCATAAAGAAACGGCGGAAGACATCACGTCACGAACCTTCATGAAATTCATCGAGGCGCTTCCCACCATCGAGTGGCGCGGCGTCTCCATCGGCGCCTGGCTCTACCGCGCCGCGTCTAATGCTCTGATCGACCACTGGCGAAGCGCCTCGGTGCGCATGGACGCGGAACTCGATGACGCGCACATGGAGATGCCGGGAGCCCATGATCCAGCCTGGGTAGCGGAGCTCTCCATGGAACATGACAAGTTGATCGAGATCTTGAAAGAGCTGTCTCCGCGTGATCAAGAGATCCTTGACTTGCGCTTCTTCGCCGGACTCGATCCGCAGGAGATCGCCCCAACACTCGACGTAACGGCGAACCACGCATCCGTCTTGCTCTATCGCGCGCTTGGCCGCCTGCGTAAGAAATACCATGAACGCTATGCCTAATTTTCTGAACCCAACCCCCACACCGAACCCCGACCCACGTCGGGGGCGTCAGGATGAGCTCCCTCGGCCGTTACAGGAGGTTGAGACGGCGCTCAAGGCGATCGCCTCCACCGGTGCGGACACCTTAGATCCGCAGGTGAAAGCGCGCCAAAAGCAGGCGCTCATGAACGCTATGCCAACCCCTGCCCCGAAACCGGAACACACCCCTATTCGCGTGACCCCCAACCCTGCGGGACCAAGCCCATTTATGGCCTGGTTGCGTTGGAGTGGCGGATTGGTCGCAACTGCGGCCGTTGTTGTCGTGATCATTACGCTCGTGACGAGCCAGGCGGGACCGATCCGGTTGACCCCTATCGCAGACACGCTCGCAAAAGCCATCGTGATCCCAGCTGCCCATGCGGCCGATGCCTTCACCCTTGTTGCGGAATCCTCTGACGCCTCTGGCATTCCGGTCGATTCGGGCTGGACGGTCGACTCAAAAGTCGACGTGAGCGCCGATGAAATCAAAAATGGCTTGCGCATTACACCCGCCGTCGCCGTGAACGTGACCGAGACCGCACCAGGTCGTTTTGCTGTCGATCCTGTGGAGCCGCTCGCACCGGGCACGATCTATCGCGTGACCTTGGCTAGCGAATTCAATGACAGCGAGGGCAATCTTCGCCCGCGCGAGTTTTCGTGGGCCCTTCAAACCAAAAACGTCTTTGCCGTGATTGCATCGATTCCGTATTCCAGCGCGACCGGCGTCCCTGTGAACACAGGCGTTGAATTCCGTTTCTCCGCGGATTTTATCGGAGATGCCACATCATCCTTTTCGATCACGCCCGCCGTCTCCGGCCACTTTGAAACACGCGGCCGTCATCTCACCTTTGTCCCTGAGCAGCCATTGGCCCATGGAACCTTGTACCATGTGCGCTTGGCCGCGGGCTTTGGCGCCACCAATGGCGAGGGAGGTCTCGCGCGTGACGTCGCCTTTGCCTTCGAAACGGCAGCCGTCGGGGATTATCAATCGCGTCAGGTAACCGCACCGCTTTCCCATGGTGAGTTTTTCGAGATTCTCCCGAACGTTGCGCGTCCGATGGATGTGTACGTTGCGGGTGAAGGATCCATCGATGTCGCCATGACGGCCTACAAACTCGATGCGGTCACGGCACGCACGCTCCTCGAAAAGCGTTTGTCCGTACCGTATTGGGCCTCGTCGGAAAAGAACAAATTTGACGGCTACGCCGAAGTGGCAAAGGCCGAGGCCTTTCGCGCGACCGTGAAGCTCGTTGGATCGAGCTATCAAAGCCAGCTTCCGCTCCCCGCGTTTACGCAGGCGGGATTCTACGCCGTGCGTTTTGAGCCGAAGGCTCCCTCGCGTCACGAGCCCTCGTGGGCCTTCTTCCAAGTGACGGAAACCGTAAGTTATCTTGCCGTCGACAAAGACCGTGTACTCGTGTGGGCGGTGAACGGCGTGACCAAGCAACCGATGACGAATCTCGCGGCCACGCTTGGGTCACAAACGGTGCAAACCGACGCGCGTGGCACGGCCGAGCTCGCCACGCCTGACTTCTTGAAGCGGGACTACGTCGCGACCGGCGAGCGCCGCACCTTTGCTCTCGTCGAGCTTGGGACGGGAGCGCTCGCGACCTTTGTCATCCTCCAACATGATTGGGAGTTTGGGTTTAACGCGTACGGCATATCGGGATACACGCCATCGACGTGGAGCTATCTCTATATCGATCGACCGCTCTATCGCATCTCGGACGAAGTCCGGTTCTACGGCATGGTGCGAGATCGTGATACAGACTCGACCACTGGAAAAGTCACTGCACGTATCCGATCACGATACTCCTTCTTCGACGAATACGACGTTCCAAACCGCGAGGGAGACAAGGTCTATGCGGAAGCCGAGCTCACGCCAGATGCGGCCGGTCGGTTTGAAGGCTCTCTCGCCTGGAACCGTTTGGCGCCGAATCGCTGGTATCAGCTCGAAGTCATCAAAGATGGCAAGCGTGTCTCGTCCAAAGTGTTTGAGGTGCGCGAATTCGGCAAGCCGTCCTACAGCATCGAGATCCTGCCAGAGAAAACACGAATCTTCTCAGGCGATGTGATCAACGGACGCGTTCGCGCGACCTTCTTTGATGGCACTCCGGTTGCGAAGTCCAGCGTGATTTTGCGATGGTACGACAGCAAGGGCGTTCAGGAAACGAAAGACGTCGCTCTCGATGCATACGGAGAAGCGATCTTTCAGATCAAAACCCATCGCCGTGACTGTCCGTTACCGACGATCCGGCCGTTCTACTGCACCGGCTATCAATATGTGAACATTGTCGCGACGCCGTCCACGGGCGAGGAAGGAGAAATCGTAGCGGAGGCATTCATCAATGTCTACGACAGCGCCGTGGATATTGACGCGCGGGCCGAACGTGAGGGGAGCCAGGGCGCGCTTCGCGTGCGCACGTATACGCGGGATCTTTCTCGCAGCGATGATCGAACGCAGGCCCGCGGAGGCCAACGCCTCGATGGATATGTGTTCCCGCATTATTGGGAGGACGTACAGACCGGTACGCAATACGATCCGATCTCCAAAACAACGTCTCCGATCATTCAACGGTTTGAGCGATTCGATCCGCCAACGTCGTTCACGCTGACCACGGACGCCGATGGACGCGCGACGTACGCGTTTCCGGTCCGCAACGATCGCAGCTACACCGTCGTCCTCAACGCGGTGGATGAAGCCGGACGCATGACGCAAACCCAGACGTGGGCGTACACGCCGTACGGTCAGGGTCAGGAAAGGGCCGAGCCGACCCTCGAGCTTTTGCCGAAGAACGCGGTCGATCGTGCCGAATTCGACCTCGATGCACCCGTGACGGCCGTGCTCCATCCAGGGGACCCCCCGGTCAATCTCGCGAAATCGTCACCAATCCTCTTCATGATTGCGAGCCGCGGCATCGTGCGTTACGACGTACAAGCAAACACGTCCTACGCGTTCCGCTACGATTCGCGTCTCGTGCCAAACGCAGAAGTGCGCGCGATCCTCTACACGGATGAAGGGTTCAAGGTAGCGCAGGCAAGTGCATCTTTCCGTCGCGAGGCAAAGAAACTTCGTGTCGAACTCACGCCCGAAAAGCCATCGTACGCGCCAGGGAACCAGGTGCGCATCCGCGTAAAAGCACGTGGAGATAATGATCAACCTGTCTCAAACGTGCGCGTTGGCTGGGGAGCCGTCGACAAATCCTTGCTTGCGCTCACATATCGCACCTACGCCTTGCCGCTTGAGGAACTCTACGGCTACGTCGGCGATGGGCTCATCATCATGCGTGAGTCGCATGCCGCGCTTTCGCGTGGTCCGGGTGGCGCCGAGGGTGGTGGAGGTGGAGAAGGGGATTATCGCTTGCAGGCTCGCAAAAACTTCAAAGATACGGCGGCATTCGGTTCTATCGAACTTGATAGCAACGGCGAGGGCACGATCGTTTTCGTCGCGCCGGATAACCTCACGTCGTGGGTCGTCGAGGCCGCTGCTCTGTCGGGCAACTTGGATGCCGGCGCGAGTTATATCGACGTGCCCGTGACCAAGCCGATCTTCGTCGACGTGGTGGTTGCATCACGCTTGCTCACCGCAGACAAGCCGCTCATCAAGCTCCGTGCTTTTGGCGCAGGTCTGCCACAGAACACTCCGCTTACGTTCAAACTGTTCGCTCCAGCACTTGGATGGAATGACAAGGTTGTTACAGGCATAGCAGGGGAGTCTCTCTTCCTTGCGCCAGAGAGCTTGCCGCCGGGTCGTCACAAAATCATTGTCGGCGTCACGGGCGCCAATCTGCAGGATTCTATCGAAAAAGAACTCGAGGTTGTGACCACGCGCTTCTTCAAGGATGAATACGTCTCGGTCGAAGCGGCGCCAGGCGCGCGCATGCCGGCCGTGAACACGGCCGAGGTCAACGTCGCCTTCATGGCGAAGAATCGCTCGAGTCTACTCCCGCTCGTGTCCGAGCTCGCATGGAACGCCTATCCGCGTTTCGACGCGAAGCTCTCCGCCCTCCTCATGTCCGATCGACTCACGCAGGATTTCGGGAATGCAGACGTGACAAAACCAGAGCTGCGCCTCACGGATTACCAAGATTACTCCGGTGGCATTCGGCTCCTCTCGTACGCCTCGCCGGACGTCGAGCTCTCGGCCGAAGCTGTCGTGACTGCGCCGGACATTGTGGGCAACACCGCGCTCGCCGATTACTTCTACACCGTCCTTGCGATGAAAGAATCCCCGCGATTGGCTCAAGCCGCTGCGCTCTCGGGCCTCGCGGCCATGAACGAACCTGTCCTGCCAGGCCTCCAGACCTTCGCCGATCGCACGGATCTGGAATGGCGCGAGATCTTGCACCTGGCTCGCGGCCTTGAGGCCGCCGGAGATCGCGAGCGCAGCCGCGTGCTGCTCGATCGCCTCCTCGAAAAAGGCATGGAACGCGATGCCGTGCTCGCCGTCGAAGTATCCGAGAATCGCACCGAGGTCTACGAAGCCACCGCCGATGCCGCCGCCCTCGCGCTCAAGCTCGCGCATCCAAAAGCCGAAGCGCTTCAGACCTTCGTGAACACGAATTGGCAGCGCGAGGCATTCCCGGTGCTCGCGAAGACGCGCTATGCCCTCGCCGCGCTCGCGACCCTTCCGAGCCGCGACATCTCGCTCACCTACGCCACCTCACCGACGCAAAGTGAAACATTGACCTTCTCGAAGGAGTCGGTGATCACGCGCACGTTTACGGAAGACGAAATCGCGCGCTTGGTCATCACGCGCGTCGATGGCCCCGTGGACATCGTGTTCGTGCGCCGCTCATACGGGCGTCCGGCCACGGTTCCCGAGGTCTCGATCCGACGCACCTACACGGAGAACCCGAAGGAGGGAGACGTCGTGCGCATCACGTTGCAATACACGATCAGTCCAAAGGCACAGGACGGCTGTTACGTCGTGCGTGATCACTTGCCGGGGAGCATGCAAGCCGTGTTGAACTGGTCCGCCGGCTATAACGGCACTTGGCCAACCTCGATTGAAAACGGTGAAGTAAGCTTCTACGCCTGCAAAGATCCGCAACGGCCCCTCCAGAGCCTCACCTATGTCGCACGTGTCGTTGCACGCGGCACATACCGTGCAGAGGCGCCCGTGATCCAGCACATGCAGTATCCGGCTATCGCGGCCATTGGCGAGGACATCGACATCGAAACCAAATGATCCATCGTCTCCTCATCATCATGGCAAGCGCGCTCCTATCGGGCGCGTTTGTCTATGCTTACGCACCCAAGGAACGAACTCAGATCCCAGATGTCAGATCCCAGACTCAGCAGACTGAACTTCTGACATCAGACATCAAGGTTCTGACATCATTGCAGACATCGCGCTTCATCAATCCATCGATCGTCGACCGCGCCATCGCCACCGCGCAAACCAATCCCCTCGCGTCATGCGCACATGCAAGAGCAGGCATCGTGAGTCATCATGACCTCGCGCCAGAGCTCATCGCCAACTTCTTCGTGACGCTCGCGCGCTGCCGGGGAGACATTGAAACATTTGTGATCCTCGCGCCGGATCACTTTCACCTGCTTGATCGTCCATGGGCACGTTTGGACACGGGTTCGACCATCCTCGAACGCGAGCATGGTGTCGGCATCCTCATCCCATTCGTCGCCAAGCTCTTCCCAGAAGCAGACGTCATTCCGTTCGTTGTCGATCAACGTGTCTCAAGTGATTCCCTGGACGATCTCGAACGCGAGCTCGCGCGCCTTCTCGAGAACGATCGTACGTTTATCGTCGTGTCTGCCGACATGTCCCACTATCTCGATGAGCGTCGAGCGATGAGCGATGATCGTCAGACGCTTCAGGCGCTCGAGACGGGGGACGCGACATTCTTTTGGAACGCGAATGATGATTACACCGATAGCGGCAAATCTATCGGGGCGGTCCTGACGGTCCTCGACAGTGTTGAATGGACCTTGCTCGAGCATCGTATCTCCACCGAGTTCGGAGGAAGTCCCGGATACACAACGAGCTACATTACTGGATTTTTGGAACGCGAAGTCGAGTCGAACGAGAGCGTGCGTAGATAACGTTGGAACGGCCGTGCAAACGGTCGTTTTGCGTTGAGGCATGCCGCGATCGCGTGGAGCAGCGGTGTCCGGGCGCCGACCTTGCGCACCAGTTGTGTAGCCACGCGCACGGTCGCAATGCCCTCGACGGTCGCGAGACCGAGCATCCGCGGGTCCTTGCTTGATGCTCCAACCAATCGTTCTCCGTACGTGCGGTTGCGTCCATGCGGCGACCACCCGGTGACAAGCAGATCGCCGAGCCCTGCAAGTCCGTATGCGGTGCTCGGATGCGCGCCAGTTTTTTTGAGCACATCGCTCATCTCGCCGAGGGCGATCGTGCAGATCATGGCTTTGGCGTTCGTCGCGTACCCGAGACCGTCGCACAAGCCGAGTCCGATGGCGTATGCGTTTTTGAGTGCGGAAGCGTATCCTACGCCCATGACGTCACGCGTGGTGGTGCATTTCACGGCGTCCGTTTGGAGGAGGCTCTTCACGCGCGCGACGGCGGGTGCGCTCCGGCCTGCCATCACGAGTCCCACGGGGGTGCCTCCGGCCATTTCGATACCAACGGCCGGCCCGCCAATCATGACGGCGCGGGGACGAAGGATGGCGGGCAGGCGTGACGTGATGGAGGAGATGAGCGGATATAGTGTGTCCGGATCAAGCCCCTTGGTAACGCTCGCGACGGTTTTTATCTCTGCAGTCAAATAAGGCATGGCGAGAGCCATGACATCCAATACCGCGTGCGATGGCACGGCCACAAAAATATCCTCGGCATCTGCAAGCGTCCCGCCCACGTCACGCGAGGCCGTGACCCATTTCTCGAACCGATGGCCGGGGAGGTATTTCGTATTACGGAGGCGAGTGCGGATTTCGTCCTCCACGTCCGGTTCAATGCAGTACATCCGGATGGGACGCCGCCAGCGCGCCAGGTTGAGCGCCAAGGCCGAGGCCATATTGCCGGCGCCGAGAATCGCGATTGGCGCGTTCGACATGCGAGACAGTGTAACAGAAAACCCGGTCCGACGTATGTCGGACCGGGATTGTTCAGGCAGAGGTTCTCTCGCGCATCGCGTGGAGCTTCGGAAGGAACTCGCGGTAGAAGAGCTCGAGCTTGGTGCGCTCCTCGCACTCGACGTCGTAGAGCTCGGCTCTCGAGCGCGTCGTGCTCAGGTGTTGCTCGAGGTCCACCATAGCATGCACGAGATGTTCCGAGGCGTCGCCCTTGAAGCTGTCGTAGGGCTTGCTAGGGCCTTTCCAGAACGCTTCCTCGAGCAAGCTGAGGAGCCGGCGGTGGCTCACGCGACAGTCCTCGAGAGCCTCTTGCTTCGCCTCCGCATAGCGCTCGACGTACGGCTTCCACTTCGGCACGTGGCCGAGCATCTTCATGATCTTCACGAGACCGTGGAATTCCCGCTTCAGGTCTTCGCCGTGGCCGCCGTCGCGCAGGAAGCGCCGACAAATCATCTCGTCGCCGTAGGCGAGATAGGTGTCGCTCGAGAGGTTGGATCCGGCCTCGAGCAGCTTGTGAAGCGGCGGGATGGACTTCCGCCCCGTACCGATTCCCGAGCGATCGCCGATCACCATGACCCAGCTGTGGGACCCGATCGTGCCCACCTTCCAGCAGTGGACCATGGGCGAAACGATCTTCCAATCGACTCCGTTCGAGATCACGAGTCCTTGCGGGAGCGCGATCCCCATCCGGAACTCGAGCTCCTTCTCGCTCGACCTCCAGCACATGAGGATCGGCACCGGTGTCGATCCAGCATCCGCGAGCACAGCCTGGAGCCGTTCGATGTGCGTCGCCGCGAGCTTGGAGGCCGTGAGTACATCCTCGTGCAAGAGTGCGTACTCGAGGGGCGTGAGTACGCCCTTCTTTGCGCCGATCTTCTTGCGGAGCTTCTTGAGCTCCTTGCCGTAGTCGAGCTTGGCCCGAAGTTCGTGGTTCAAGGCCAGCGTCAGGCCATCAAGATTCAAGGTGCGCTGCTTCATCACAACCTCCTCGCGTCGGGACCCTTCTTCTTGCGTGTCACCTTGAAGACGCCGCCCAAGTGCTGCTCGACCTCGACCGGCTCGTTCTTGCCGGCGATCGTGAGCGTGAGCGCGTATCCGCTCGCGGACTTCGGAAGGGCCTGAAGCGCCCTGCGAAGATCGAGCGCCTGCCTGTCGTCGAACCGAAGCTCGATCTCGGTAGCGTTGAGTTGGGCGAGGCGCTTGCCCGCTTCCTGCTGGAAGATGGCGAATACCACCTCCGAGGGGGAAAGGGTGAACTGCGGGATTGCCGTGTTGCGGCGCCGGGGAGTCGGGGGTTTCGAACGTGCGGTTGCCATGCGGAATACCTCCAATGTGCAGCTAGCTCGTACCATGCTCTAGCAGGAAGGTCAATCCGTTGAAACGAAAAACCCCCGACGTGTGGTCGGGGGCTGCAGAAGTTTCTACGGGAGCTTCAGGCGGAGGGCCTCGAACTTGGGAAGCTGGGCATGGTCGAAACCGATTTTGTTGAAAGCGGCCAACCAAGCAGCGCATTCACTGTCGGCATCGCTGATGTACTTTTCGATCTCCGCGACGATCGTCAGGTCGGCCTCCTCGTTACCGAGGGCGACCATCGGAGGCATGAAACCGGCGGCCAACCACTTTTTCCGCTCTTTTTCCGCTGTGAGCTCGGTCCGTAGCCGGAGATAATCGAGCCAGTCTCCAGGAGCGTAGAGGTCGATCAGGGGGCTTCGGCTCAATGGCTCGTCACATTGAACGATGTCATGAATCGGGTTCGCCTCGATCTTACAGCTCTTTGCGGTCAGGGTCAGTTGCTCCGAGGAGATGATCCCAAGCCGCCAATACCCGCTGTCTGTTATATCACTGCCCGAAAATTGTCTCGTCAGGATGAGCTGGCCCTTTTTGCCCTCGAGCGAGAGCTCGAGCGCCGTCAGGGCCTCGCACGCCGAGATCATCTCGAGGAGGCTGAAGCCATTCGACGCGATTGCGAAGTCGAGAAATCGGTTGCCCGAGCTTTCTCCCTCTGTGACCCGGCGGCGGAGCTCACCGAGCGCGTTCGCAAGTGCGGCCTCTTCCTTCTCAAGCGCCGCCTTCGCGGTGACGATCCGGCCAGCCTGAGCGTAAAGATCGTTGAACAGCAGTCCTGCTTGCATGGCATCCTCTTGGAAGGTTCTATTTTTGAGCTTTGCATCTTAGATAAAAAACGTCAATCCAAAAGAAAAGCCCCGATAAATATCGGGGAGTTAGGTCAGCCGAGCTGAGCTCGGTCAGTCGTACGTTGCGAGGCGCTCGCGGAAGAAGGTGCGATGGCCCTCGATGATCGTTGGGTCGAGCCCAGCAGCTGTGGCCTCTTGGAGGATCTGCCCGATCTCATCGTGAGCCATCTTGAGCTTGAGATGGAGCTGCTCCTTCGCTTTGCTGTCCCGATAGGACCCGGTGTAGAGCTTCTCGGCTGCATCAGCGGCACTGCCCGCACATCCTCGCGCCTGCCGTTCGATCGATCGAACGAACTCGTCGCGGTACACGGCCAGATCCTCCTCGCGGATCGTGTGCCCGAGCCGTGCGGCCACCCGCGGCACCTCGGGATACCTCCCTAGCGATCCGAGCTGCTTGGACCACGCGATGAACGCCGGATCCCCGATGTGGACGTACACCAGCTGTCGCGTGCTTCCACCCGGGTAGAAGAGAAGATGGGTGTTGACCGCATCGAGCACGAGTGGCCCCTGGAGGAGGGTGAGCTTGTCCGCCTGCGAAGCGCCACCGAGGATGTAGTCCAGGTACGCGGAGCAGGGGATTACGAGCCGACCCTCCTTGACCTTGAGCGTCTCGGGCACCACAAGGATGTGATAGCCCTCGCTGTGATGCACGGCCATGAGGCCGCGCCCGTGATGCTCCGCCATGAGGCGTCGCATCTCGGCCAATCGGTCCTTGGCAGCACGGCACACGGAACGCAGATACTTCTCGACCATGGGGACCTCGTGGAAAGTGCGCGAAGACCGTGACGGAAATTTCTCCTCCTGTCAATAAACGAACACCGCCCCCGACGCGAGTGCATCGGGGGCGGGAGAGGATCAGGACTTGTCGTCCCAGATGTTGAAGTAGTCGATCCAGCGATTGCCGAAGGCCGCGATCTCGCGGCTCTCCTCGGTGTCGACACCATAGAGTCGGCATTCGGACATGCTCGCGGTCATCGACAGGCGAAGCCCATGCGCCCGCTGGATGAGCATCGGCGAGGCATCACCCTTGAAGTTTACGTGCGGATTTTTCGGCCCGTGTACGAAGAGCTGGCCGAGGACGCTCTTGAGGCTGTCCAGATGCATCCGGCATTCGCCCGCGACGCGCTCCTTCTCCTCGTCCACGCGCTCCAGATGCGGCTTGCTCCTGAACCGGTACTCGAGATCCTGCGTGAGCTTGAAGAAGAAGTTGAATCGGTCGCGAGGACCGCCTTCACGCTCCTTCACGGGCAAGAGCCTCTTGGCGATCGCTTCTTCTCCGCAGACGATGAACGCCTTGGACGCCCCGAGCAGTCGATGCAGGGGAGTCTTGAACTCGAGCATTTCCGGTCCCTTGACCTGCATGCTCTGGAGCAGTGAATGACCCGCATCGTTCCAGACGATGTACCGCTGGCAGTACATCTTCCACCGCCCGTTGGGCAGAAGAGTGAGGCTCTCCGGGTTCACGGTCGCGAGCACGAGATGTTCGACGTCCTCGCGCTCGCGCATGAGTACGAGGAAGATGCCGTTACGGACGGCGAGCTCAGCCAGGAGCCCGTCGATCAATCCCGCGGCCTTCTTGGCCTCGGCGACGGTCTCCTCGTG
This sequence comes from uncultured Gammaproteobacteria bacterium, assembly GCA_964348595.1. Taxonomy (GTDB): domain Bacteria; phylum Patescibacteriota; class Patescibacteriia; order 2-12-FULL-60-25; family 2-12-FULL-60-25; genus CAYGDS01. The sequence goes on from CAYGDS010000010.1 coordinate 14,118, forward strand.
GAGAATCCCGTATTCGAACGAGCTGATCTTGTCCTGCGCTCGGATGCGCTTCCGCGCATTCGCGAGCTCCCGTACCGCGACCTTCTCCGCGGTCTCCAGCGACTTGGTAAGGGACGACTTCTTGGCCATGTGTCCTCCGCGTCCAGATCCTATGTTCCAGTTGGGATTTCTGCAAACGAAACGCCCCCGACACGAGTGGTCGAGGGCGGTCAGGATACAACGTACTTG
>CAYGDS010000011.1:0-14287 GCA_964348595.1 uncultured Gammaproteobacteria bacterium
CCCCTCCCTTCTACGATGGAGGGGTTGAGTTATCCACCATTGACAGAAACAAGAAATCGTGGAACGGAGTAGAGAATGAAATATCTTTACAATGATCCTCGGTTAAAAGACCGTCGTCGTGAACTGCGCAAGAACATGACGGAAGCGGAAGAGTTGCTTTGGGGTCGAGTGAGAAAGAGGAGAATGCAAGGCTACAAATTTTTACGCCAATATTCGGTCGGGCCCTATATCCTCGACTTCTTCTGCGTTGCCTTACAGCTAGGGATAGAGGTTGACGGAAGGTTCCATGGTCACTCTGACAACGCCGCCTATGATAGGCAGCGCACAGATTTCCTTGAATCGCACGACATAGAAGTGATCCGCTTTTGGAACAACGAGGTTCTGCAAAATACAGATTCAGTCGTAGCTCGAATAAAAGAAAAAATAGTGACAGTCGATAACTCTCCCCTCGAAGAAGGGGAGTAGGAGGGGTTACCGCACCAATGGCCTCCACCACGCCTCATTGTTCTTGTACCACTCAACCGTCTCCTTCAATCCCTCCTCGAACGTCTTAGAAGCAACCCAACCGAGCTGAGCTCGGGCCTTCGACGAATCAATCGCATACCTCTGATCATGTCCCTTGCGATCTTCGACAAAATTGATGAGTGTCACTGGCTTGCCGGTCAACTCGAGAATCTTTTTCACCACGTCGATGTTGTGCCGTTCCGCATTTCCACCAAGACAGTAGCTCTCACCGATCTTTCCCTTCGACAACACCGCCTCGATGCCCGCGCAATGATCCTCGACGTGAATCCAATCGCGGATATTCATCCCGTCGCCGTACACGGGCAAGGGGAGGCCCTGCAGAGCGTTTGTGATCATGAGGGGAATCAGTTTTTCTGGAAAATGATACGGACCATAATTATTCGAGCAATTGGAAATCGTCACAGGCAATCCGTGCGTATGATAATAGGAACGCACCACATGGTCGGACGCGGCTTTTGATGCGCTATATGGTGACCGCGGATCGTAGGGTGTTTGCTCGTTGAATTTGTTCGTCGAGTCCAGTGCGAGAGCGCCAAAGACTTCGTCCGTTGAAACATGATGGAACCGTTTGATTTGCGATCCTCGTCGGAGAACTTCTTCCAGAAGCGCATGCGTGCCGAGGACATTGGTCTCAAGGAACACACGGCTCCCGTCGATGGAGCGATCCACGTGCGACTCTGCCGCAAAGTGCACGATCGCATCGACGTCTGCCATGGCGCGGCGCACGGTTTCCGGATCGCGGATGTCGCCGTGGATGAAGATGTGGCGATCGGGATCCAACCCATCCAAATTGCGCGGATTGCCGGCGTAGGTGAGCGCATCCAAATTCACCACGGTGTCGCTCGGGTGGTTATTGAGCCAATAGCGAACGAAGTTTGATCCGATAAATCCGGCAGCGCCGGTGACGAGAAGACGCATAACCCTCGCATCTTGTATCAGGAAGCGGCAACCGTCAAACCTTGATAGAATCGTCCGGCGTGCTACGGTAATCCTGATTTATGGCCGAATTGAGCCAAAAAGACCTAGCTGTCGTCATCGTCTCCTGGAACGTCAAAGACGCGCTCCTTGCGAACCTAGAATCCGTCTTTGGATCCACAGTCGTCTCGTTCGACGTGATCGTCGTCGACAATGCCTCGAGCGACGGGACCGTCGACGCGGTCCGAGCCTCCTTTCCTGAAGTCACGGTGATCGCGAATACGGAGAACGTGGGATTTGCGAAGGGGTGTAATCAGGGGATTCAGCGCGTAACGCGGAACGCAGAGCTCGGAGCGCCAAACTCTGACGTTCCGGGCTCCGGGCTCCGGGCTCCGCATGTATTGCTCTTAAATCCCGACATGCGTGTCGAGCCAGATGCGCTCGCCAAAACCGTTGCGTATCTCGATGCGCATCCGGATGTTGCGGTGGTCGGAGCGAGGCTCATCGGACAGGATGGAAAGGTCATGCGTCACCTACGACGTTTCCCAAGCTATGTGAGTCAGGTCGTGATCGCCCTCAAGCTCCAACGCGTGTTCAAAGGTGTGATCGCGAACTATATGGGCGAAGATCTCGACTTGGAGAAAGAACAAGATGTTGATTCAGTGCGTGGCTCCTACTTTGCCATAAACCGTACGGCACTCGAGAAAATCGGTATGCTCGATGAGCGCTATTTTATCTGGATGGAAGAAGTGGATTATTGTCGCCAAGCAAAACAAAAGGGGATGCGGGTACGTTACGTTCCATCGATAGTCGCTCATGACCTTGTCGGCAGAAGTTTTGCGCAGCGCAACACGTGGTGGAAGCGCAAACAATTCGCCACGAGCATGGCGACGTATTTTTGGAAATGGCTATGAAGCTCGCGATCCAAATTATTCTGTACAACAGCTCGGGTCACCTTGCGCCGCTGTTGGATTCCCTTAAGGCGCAAACGTTCAAGGACGTTGAGGTTTTCTTCTACGACAATTCCGAGTTGGTTTCTGAAGTCTCATCGAGCCGACAGGTGATCGATGCCAGCGGGTTGCCGCATCGCTTTGTCGCCGCGGAAAAGAATATCGGTTTTGCGGGAGGCCATGTCGAGATGTACAGGCTGCATGACGCGCCCTTCGTCATGCTCCTGAACGACGATGCGAAGCTCGAGGCTTCGTATCTCGAACATGCGATGAAGCGCATCGAGTCCGATCCCAAGATCGGAAGCGTTACGGGGCTTGTATACCGTTGGGACGGGGAGACCATCGACACGACCGGTTTGGAATACCCGTGCATGGCACGCATTCGTGATCGTTTTGCGGGCGAATCTGTCGCTCATCGCTCATCGTTCATCGTTCATAATGGAGAGGTATTTGGAGTATCGGGAGCGATCGGGTTATACCGTCGTTCAGCCATCGACAAAGCCGGAGGCTTATTCGACCCCGCCTGGTTCATGTACAAGGAAGATGTCGATCTAGCGATCCGATTAAAGCGCGCTGGCTTCAGCGCCTGGTTTGAGCCCAAAGCTGTCGCTTGGCACAAGCGCGGGTTGAAAGAGGATCGTAAGGGCTGGATGGCGCGTTTGGTCGACGAGCACAAGCGTCCGGCCTTACTCCGGCAACACGCCTATATCAACCAGCACCGTGTCTACACCTTGCACGCGGCTCCAGCACTTGGCTTCAAGGACTTTTTTCTCTCGCTCGTGAACGAACTCGGCCGCACCTTTCTCGTCTTTGTCACGTCTCCGATCGTTTGGATTCGCTCTGTGTTTACGCTCGCGGTGACGTTCCCGACGTTTTGGAAGCGCCGCAAAGAGCTCGAGAAACTCGGACTTCCGCATCGTCGCATGCTTGTATGAATCCGAAAGTCGGCATCATTTATCTCACCTACCCGACGCCCAACTGGGAGCGCGATATTACGCGTTTCATGGCTTCGCTCGAGAAGATCGCATATCCAAAGGATCGTCTTGAACTGATCTGCGTCGAATCAAAAGCCAAGATCGATCCGATCAAGGGCTGGTTTCACGATCGCTACATGCGAAAGTCCGGCAATGAGCTGCCACGCATCCATTACATCGACAATGATGAGTGGATTGGATTCTCAGGGAACAATAATCTCGGTGTCGAAAAAGCCAAAGAGCTCAGATGCGATTACGTCCATCTCACGAACGAAGATACTGACATCGATCCGGATTACATCACGAAAGCCGTAGAGCGCGCCGAGTCCGACACGAGCATCGCCATCGTCCAATCGCTCCTCCTCCTCGGCGAGGAGCGCGATAAGATCAACTCAAGCGGAAACGAGTACCACTACCTCGGGTTCGGGTATTCGAGGGACTACACCTCACCCCTGGCCCCTCTCCTTCTGAAGGAGAGGGGAGCGGGGAGAGGTGGCGACATCGGCTACGCTTCCGGCGCTGGGATGCTCGTGCGCATGAGCGCGATTGAGCGCATGGGCAAAATCTTCGACGAGCGCTTCTTTTCGTATCACGAGGATACGGACGCGAGCCTCATGGCGCGCTGCCTCGGCATGCGTGTCGTGGTTGAACCATCTTCCGTCATCTATCATTATTATGAGTTCGGCAAGAGCAAGAAGAATTTTTTCTGGATGGAACGCAACCGTTACGTCCTCGTCTTTTCGTACTATCGCCTTTGGACTTTGCTCCTCCTCTGGCCCATGCTCGCCGTGATGGACGCCGCGTTGCTCCTCTTCTCGGTCAAGAACGGGTGGTGGCGTGAAAAGCTCGATGTCTATCGCGAATGGTTCACGCCCGCGTATTGGGCATGGATCCGCGAGCGTCGGAGGCGCATCCAGCGGAGCCGTGTGATCGGCGATCGTGAGTTACTAAAACTTGCCGTCTCGGAAATCGCTTTCCAAGGGGAGGGCATAAAAAATCCTTTGCTTGAAAAAATCGGTAATCCCATGATGCGCGTCTATTGGGCGGTCGTGAGGCGAATGATCATTTAGGATTGACAGAATGGCCAAATTTTGGTTAATCTTCAGTCGCAGGAGGTTGTCATGTTCAAGTTGGACTTCGCTCGTGGTCTCGATCAGGGGTCAAAGCTGCACATGCTCTTCGAGTCAGAGCGCTTGCATCTGAAGCTCGGATCCGTCACGGAGCTCACGGGAGTGGATCACCACCTGGTCGTCCCCAAGCTCTCCGCCCTCGCGCGGGGGTGGCAGGGAGTGCCTGGGTCTGGGAACACGCGGTACGACGACTGGACCGACTACAACCGCGCTCTCGAGGTGGCGGTCAACGCGTTCAGGATTCGGGAAGCGTCTCACAGCATGAGGCTCGTCAACAGTCTCGTGGATCGCGGGATGGACATGGACTTCGGTCCTCGCTTCCACCGGCTCCGCACACCGGTGGCGCGTTTCTATGCAGAACAGGAGCGCAAGACCGAGGGGGACTTCATGGTCCTCGACCTCGAGGTCGGGCAGAAAGTCCCGCAGGGCAAGTCTCCGGAGGAGGCCTACGAGCACATCCGTGGCTACAGCGGCTATCCGCTCGATCCCATCGCGCTCATGTGCCTGCGCTACACGCACTCGCATCTGTCCCATGGCATCTACTGGTTCGATGCGCTCGGCGCCGAGGTCAGCCCCAAGGGCGACGGCCGCTTCGACGACGCACCCTACCTCGACTGCCGCAACGACGAGGTCAACGCCGACTGGAACTGGAAGAAGCGCGCCCGCCCCTTCCGCATCGCGCCGTACGCGCGCGGTCAGTGAACATCTGCGCCCCGCAATCCTGCGGGGCGCTTTCGATTATAAGGGGTTGACAGGACTCTCGATCCCTGTAAGTTGCGAGGCGTAGTACCCAACCAAAAAGGAGGTAGGGTATGACATTCACACTCAAGCAATTGTCGGAGTCGGTTTCGGACCCCAAGGAGGAAGGACGCCTCTACGACGAGATGCTCGGCTTGCGCGAGCGCTTCCCCGGGACCATGCTCTCGGTCAAGAGCGGTAACCGCGACGAGGAGATCCGGCGCGCCCATACGGCGCTCACGCTGATCCTCGACCGCATCCTCGCGATCCGCGACGTGACCTCGGGTGAGCCGGGACACGGCCCGGGGCACTGGTGCCGCGACTACATCCACGCACTCCGGCTCGCTCACGATCCCGAGCTCGAGCCGCGCCACATCCTGCCGTGCATCCTCGGCGGGACTTTGCACGACATCGGCACGCTCTTCCTCGACCGCTACGCGGACAAGGGACGCGCGTTCCGTCATGCCGAGGCCGCCGCGCTCATCGTGCGCGCAGCAGCGCTCGAGAGCGGCGCGCTCAACCCCGACGAGGTGGACCTCGTCGCCTACACCGTCGCCGCGCACACGCACTACCTGAAGGCCTCGGAAGTCGAGTGCGCCGACGGCGTGAAGCGCGCGATCGCGCCCTACGTCGACACGGACGGTGCCGGACCGCTGCTGGCGGTCTGGATGCCGCGCTGGGCCGACCGCCTCGACTGCAGCGGCCCCTGCTTCCCCGGGCGCCACTACCTCACGCTCGACCGTGACCACGAGGACTACGGTCAGGGCGGGTTCTACAAGGTGAGCTTCGCCGAGCACATGGCTCCGACGCTCCGCACGTCCGAGGAGATCAAGGCCGCGGGCGGGCGTCAGACCATGCTCGAGCACATGCGCATGTTCGCCGCGTCGCAGTCCGACAACTCGCCGTACGGCGTGCACGATCGCGGTCTCATGGTGAAGCTCCGCGACATCTACCGCGAGTCGCTCGAGCACATCATCTACCAGGTCGCGCACCCCTCCGACGTCAACGAGGAGCGCATTGCCAAGCTGTGGACGCGGTTCCTCGGCAAGAACGTGGAGCCCTCCCGACTCGGCACGGAGACGGCCGAGAAGCTCGACAAGGCCTTCACCCGACTCGATCCCGACACGCGTCGCGCATGGTCATGCGGCTTCCGCGCCTGCACGACCGAGTACCTCGCGTGGTCCGATCGCATCCTCACCTTCCTCGCCACGCTCCCCGTAGAGTTCAGGCTCCTGCCTGGCATCGGGGACATCCGGAGCGTCATCGTCCCCGTCGACATGTACTGGCTCTGACACTACACGCTCCTCAGCCGTCCTGGCAGGGGAGTTTTTCGTTTCCACAACATTATTTTAAGATTGACTCTGGGAGTCAGATACGCTTAACTTGGACCGGAGGTCACGGTGGAGAAGTTGCTCATTCAACGCGCACGCATGCTGGTCAAGGACAGGATTCCAGGTCGTCGTATCGGCCAAGAAGCCGAGCTATTCCTGCACTCGTGGCGCGTCGGCGATCTCCTTCGTGAGCATGGATTCTCCGAGGAGGTCCAGATCGCTGGTCTGTTCCACGATATCACTGAGGACGGGGGCGTGAGCTTTGACGAACTCAAGGCGTTCGGCTGTTCTGAGCACGTTTGTCGTTTGGTGTGGCTCGCAAGTCATGAGGATGAGGCGGGTTCGTACGAAGCCCGACAAGTCCTCATGTTTGCCGGGCTCATCAAGGCGAATGATCTAGAAGCCTGGGCGATCAAAGTCGCCGACAGCATCGACAATCTCCGCGACTGCTGGAGTCTAGAGCGCGAGGACCGCGTATTGTACGTCGAGGTGCATGCCCAGCTCCTCGTCCAGCTCGCTGAGCCGAGCCTCCATGGGCATCCGATATTGAGTCTGCTCGTTCGGGAAATCGCCCAGCAGAAGACCTTGCTGCTATCTGGCTGAAACAAACGCTCCTCTGCCGTCCTGGCAGGGGAGTTTTTCGTTTCCATACCTTGTTCCAGATGCGATCGATTGCTAAACTGGCTACAACATATGGCTTCCAGCAAAGAGCGTCCGGAACGCGTACCAAAAGCCGCGCAGGAGGATTCTGGCGTGCGCCGACGCCCACATCCGGAAGGAGCTGGTCGCTTGAAGCGCGCCCGCGAGGTTTTAGAACGCATCGACGAGATTGAGATTCAGGAGAAACTTGGATCCATCGAAGGACTTCCCCATGCTCACTTGGAACGGATACAGTCGGCCGAAGAAAAGATTGCCCATGAAAAGAAGGAGCTTCTCGCTGAGCTTCGCCAGTTGAGATCAGCAGAGCACGAGGCAAAACAGGCGCGCGAAGAGGCGCGTATTGAAGCAGGACGCAAGCGTGCCGAGCAGGAGGCAGCGGAGCGTCCCGAGGTCGAGGCGAAGCTTGAGCGGGAGTTTCGGGAAAAATACGAGCGCTGGAAAAAATTATTAGTGAAGCTGCAAGCACAAATCCTCCCTGCCATCGAGGCGGAAGGAAAAAAGATTCTGGGCCTTTTCCCGCGCAAGGGCCCGCTCCCGTATAAGTGGTTCTCGTTCGAGTACGCAGGTCAGGAGGACGTGGCGATGCGCAAGGCGTTTGACTCTCTCACGATTTCGCTCTTTCCGATTGAGGCGTGGACGTTCGCCAATCGGATGAACAAAATGAAAAAAACTATCGCCGGAACGTCAGAAGACAAGTCTCGAATGATGTACGACGATATACGGCAGGCGTATGCGGATTATTTAATGGATCGACCCTACCCGGGTCTTGAAAAGGCAAGGCTCGAGCGAACCTACGTAGATTCCAAACGCGAGCAGAATGAAACACGACGGCATGTCGGCGACTCGGCCTTGGATATGGAAATGAGGAATCCTACGTACGAATCGTAAACGTTCAAACCCCGCCGGCGAGAAGCGGGCGGGGTCTTCAGAAGGGGTCGGACTCGTCGTCCGGATCGGGCGCTGGCAGGGCGATGGGTTCGCTCGGGGGAGCGGGATCTGTCGGCACAGTCGCCGGATAGCGCGGGTGGACGTGGCCGCCCATGCGCATCACGGTCGGGCAGTCGTCGGGGCGCATCGGACCTCCGAGCGCCTGTTCCATTTTGATGACAGCGATGAGCTCGTCGACGGTCAGCATGTGGCCTCCGTGCTTCTAGGATAAGCCAAAATATTGGTCATAGTCAACCTCTTGCCAAAGCCACTAAGCTCTGCTAATCTACGGCTCATTCCACATATGAAGGTAGATATCCACCCAACGTATTTCCCCGAGGCAAAGATCGTCTGCGCCTGTGGCAATACCATTTCCGTCGGTTCCACGGTCGAAAAGATTGCTGTGGAATTGTGCTCGAATTGCCACCCGTTCTACACGGGCAAGCAAAACCTTATCGATACGGCCGGCCGCGTCGAGCGCTTCCAGAAGATCAAGGCGTCCACGGTTGGTTCAGCTCGCGGATCCAAAAAGGCCAAGGTGGCCAAGCGCGCCACGCAAAAGGCCGAAAAGAAGGCAGCGCGCAAGCCGAAGACCTTGAACGAGGTGTAACCCAAGACAAACCCCGACAAACGCCGTATCATGCGGCGTGTCGGGGTTTTTCATATGCCAACTCTCATCGACAAAGCCCACGAGGCTCTTACGGAGCTCCGCCATGCGGAAGCGGCTTTGTCGTCTCCGGAGGTGCTTGCCGATCAAAAGAAAATCAAAGAGGCTTCGTTGCACTTCAGTCGCATCAAAGATAAGGCAACCGTCGCCGAGTCGCTGATCGCCATCGATCGTGCGCTCACCGATGCGCTCGAGGCGGCCGCTTCCGACGATGCTGAGATGAAAGCGATGGGTGAAGCCGAAGTCCCGCGATTGAAGGATGAGCTCGCGAAACTCGAAGAGACGTTTGAGATCATGCTCGTCCCACCCGATCCGCACGACACGAGTGACGTGATCATGGAGATCCGCGCGGGTGCCGGCGGCGACGAGGCCGCCCTGTTCGCGGGAGATCTCTTGCGCATGTACACGCGCTTTGCCGAGCGCCGCGGCTGGAAAGCATCGCTCCTGTCCGACTCCATGAACGAAGTCGGCGGTTACAAGGAAGTCGTGATCTCCATCGAAGGCGCTGGTGCGTATGGCTGGTTGAAATACGAGATGGGCGTGCATCGCGTCCAGCGCGTTCCCGTCACCGAAAAAGCGGGGCGCATCCATACGTCCACCGCAACGGTCGCCGTCCTTCCAGAGATCGAAGAAACGGAAGTTCGCATCGAATCAAAAGATTTGCGCATCGATACATTCTGCGCGGGTGGCAAAGGTGGTCAGTCCGTCAACACCACCAAGTCGGCCGTGCGCATCACGCACATCCCAACCAACATCGTTGTCTCGTGTCAGGATGAACGCTCGCAATTGCAAAACAGGGAACGCGCCATGTCGATCCTCCGCGCGCGCATTTGGGAGGCCGAGGAAGAAAGGAAGCACTCCAAGCTCGATGCCGAACGCCGTTCACAAATCGGCTCGGGTGATCGCTCAGAAAAAATCCGCACCTACAATGTTCCGCAGGACCGCCTCACCGATCATCGCATCAAAAAGTCCTGGCACAATCTCCCCATCATTTTAGATGGAGATGTCGAGCCGATTATTCTGGCCGTGAAGTCTGGAAAAAAAGGAAGCGAAGAAGAAGAATGATCCCACCGACGGTGGGATTTTTCGACCCTTGACCACATTTCTAGACCACGCATCACCCGCGCCCTATCGTCTGAACGGTTCCTTCACAGGAGGTGAAGTCAATGGTTCAGATCCCCATCGTCGATCTTTCCAGGTTCCTCGCGGATGGCGCCGACACGGCCGCATGCAAGGAGGTGGCGGACGCGATGGAGGAGCTTGGTGTGCTCATCCTTCGCGACCCGCGCGTCGATCCGGCCCTGCCGGTTCGCTATCGCGACATGATGGTGCGCTTCTACAGGCTTCCGCCGGAGGTCAAGGCGCAGTACATCCCGGCGAAGCTCGCGGACGGCCGCCACATCTTCGAGACCGGCTGGCGCCCGCCCTTCACCGAGAAGCCGCGCCGCCGCGATGAGGTCTTGCATCTCATTCCGGAGGCAGTGAAACCCTGCGAGCCGCCGCCCGGCGATCCGAAGGAGCGCTTCATGTGGCCGATTGGCCCTCGCCGCGCCGAGAGCAAGTACCCCGAGCTCGACTTCCTTCCACGCATGCGCCCGGTCGAGATCCGTGACTGGGTCGACGTCTGTGCAGAGTGGGAGACGGCCATGTACAGCGCCATGATGACCGTCATGGAGATGCTCGCGATTGGATTCGATGAGCCGCGCGAGCTCTTCAGCTCGCTGCTGTGCTACGGACCGCATCGGCTCGCACCGACGGGACTCAACCTCGCAGCACACGGCGCACCAGGCACGGTGGCCGCCGGTTTTCACAACGATCTCTCGTGCCTCACCATGCACGGTCGCTCCAACTTTCCGGGACTGTATGCCTGGACGCGGAGCTGGGAGAAGTTCCCTGTGCGCCTGCCGGACGACGGCTGCCTTCTCGTCCAGTCAGGCCGCGTGCTCGAGCACCTCACCGCCGGGCGCACGCTGCGCGGCTTTCACGAGGTCGTCATCGGCGAGGAGGCGCAGCCCCAGATCCAAGCCGCGCTCGCGCGCGGCGAGGTGCCCTGGCGCGTCTCGACCACGGCCTTCTTCAACGCCCAGACCGACTCGTGGGTCGAGCCCATCGGTCGCTTCGCCCACGAGCCAACAGCTCCGCGCTACTTCGAAGAGCGCATCGAGTGCGGCGCCCGCATGCTCCGCACGCTGACCAAGAAGGTAGTCAAGTCGGCTGCCTAGCTACCCCCCCACGCCATCGCGTGGGGCTTTCTGTAGAAACGAAAACCCGACTCAGTTGAGTCGGGGCGTGGTAGTGCAGGTCGATCACGGCGTCGGATGCTTCTTCGCGACGATCGCTTCGCGGATGGGCAGCAGCGCTGCGTGCATCTTGTCGATCTCGAGGTTGAGGGCGTGCTGCTCTCGACTGGCGAGCTGGCACCTTGCCGTGACGTCCATGACGTGTTCGGGCATACCGCCAAAGGACGGACCCCTTCTAGCATGACCGGTTGTCTCCACGTACTCCTTGCTCAGGAGCTTGACCTGAGCGGTCTTCCGGTTGCGTTCGAGGATCTTGGCATCGAGCTTGGCTTCGCCTTCTTGCAAGATGAGCTGAAGCGTCGGCAGGGCGTACTCGATGAGCTGGGACTGATCGATGGGCACGATCCCGAGTGAAGAAACGATGGCTCCTACCTCTGTCATGACGACCTCCAGGGGTGATGTAAACAATATGGGGCCGCATTGTCAATGACCGACGTCTAAGTTCCCGCCGAAGATAGTTTTGATTTTTGAGTTTTGACTTTTGAGTTATGATATCGGTATGCCCCTCCGCGCCTCTAACCGAGATATCGGCACCTCCGTCGGTAAAATGATCTTCCACGGGAAAACCGCGAAGGGGATCATGCGTAGTTTGAAAGGGGCCGATCAATCAAAACTCTCCAAATCACTTGAGCGACGCGGACTCGGTCATCTTTCGCATGAAAAAATTGCCGATGTTCTCTCCGGCAAAGACCGCGCCGGACTCCGCCACGGCGAACTCAAAGGCATTGTCGAGTCGCTCCAAAGTTCGGGCCTCGCGTCCGCCAAACGCACGGCGAGCGAGATGGTCACGCAAGCATCACGCGAGGCGCAGCTCAAAGCCAATCCCGGACTCACGCCCGAGGCGATTAAGCGGCGTCTCAAAGGGATCGCTGTCGAGCAGCGTGTCGAGGCGAATCTCGAAGAGCAAATGAAACAGGCGCCGGCAGGGGAGAGCGTTTCTGGCATTCTTGATCGGATGCGTGGAGCGCAGGGGAGGGCAAACTCCAAGCAATCAACAACTAACAATCAACAATTAACAGGAGACAACAAACAGGCGAGTCCGGAGCGCATGAAGCTTCAACCGCGCTTCACCATCCCAAAACCTACGGACGAGGGGGCGGGAACGGGGTTTCAGGCGTAGGTCAAAACAGAAAGCCCCCGTCACCAGTTCGGTGCGGGGGGACGTATCAGGATCCATCTTCTTCGCGTCCGGTCGGCTGCACCGGGTACGGGCCATCCATCCGGTCAGCGCGGTCGATCTCGCTGATGTCGGAGCGGAGTGGAGGGCGGCGAGAGGGATTGGGGATGAAGCGCAGGTCGTCGACGCCAGCCTCGGTTGCGATCCGTTGGATCTCCTCCCGCAGTCTCATGTCGATTTCGTCGACGCCTTTCACGTAGGGCCCGCTGACGTAGCCCACGGTCCGGTCTGGCAAGACGGCGACCGTCATGCTCGCGTAGCCGGCGATGGTGACATGACCCTCCAGGATACGGGCGATGAGCATGATCGTTCCGGCGCGGTCCGCCTTCACGAAGTCCTCGCTACCGAGAATCACGTTGCTAGCAAGGAGGCTGCAGAGCTCGAGAAGTTCGATCACGTTGAGATGTGCCGGGTTGACCCAATCGGAGTGCTCCTCGCGCTCGGCTCGGCTGGTCCACTGCTTGAGACGTCTGACGATGCAGAGATTGCTCACGGATACCTCCTAAAAGGGGCGTCCCATATCCTTACCCCATCCCCTTGCCAAAATCAAGGGGTCTGCGCTATCATGCCGGCACCTTAATTTATCCTCATCCGTTCGCCAAAAACGGCCACCTTCCTTTCCCGTCCGCTCCCGGTCCTGCGTTGCAGGGCGGTGCGTAACGGGCCGGTGACCAGAACGGCATGAATAAAAAGGAACCCTATGTCCAAACTCCCAACCCTGGTGGAAATGCTTCAAGCCGGAACGCATTTCGGCCATCAAACCTCTAAGTGGCATCCGAAGATGCGACAGTACATCTTCGGGAGTCGCGACGGCATCCACATCATCAATCTCGAGGAAACGATGAAGGCGCTTGATACCGCCTTGAGTTTTGCGAAGAAGACCGCGTCACGCGGCGGCACCATCCTCTTCGTCGGCACCAAGAAGCAGACGGCGCCTCTCGTCGAAGAAGCTGCGAAGGCGTGCCAGATGCCATTCGTCTCCAAGCGCTGGCTCGGCGGCACACTGACCAACTTCTCTTCCCTCGCGCAACAGATCCGCAAATTTAAAGATCTCAAGCGCAAGCAGGAGAAGGGCGAGCTCGCCAAGTACACTAAGCTTGAGCAGCTGCGCATGGCCGAGCAGATTGTGTTGCTCGATGAAAAGATCGGCGGCATTCAGGAGCTCACGCGCATTCCGGATGTGCTCTTCATTCTCGATGTGAAGAAAGACAAGACGGCGCTACAAGAGGCCGTGCGTCGTGGCGTCAAAGTCATCGCCGTGTGCGATACGAACGTCGATCCTTCCGACATCGACTTCCCGATTCCGGCCAACGACGATGCCGTCAAATCCATTAAGCTTTTGGCAGATGCAATGTCGCAGGCCATCGGCGAGGGTCGCAAGGAGTGGGAGGGCGCTCGCGCGCGACTTGGTGGAGCGCTCATGCAAACGGATGTGCAGGCCAAGAAGGAAGCGCAACCGGCAGCATAATCGCGAAACGCATAACGCATAGCGCATAGCGTGTAACCCAAAATTTATTAACATATCGCACGTACCTCTGCTTGGCGTTATGGGCTACGGGTTACGCGCTACGAGAATATGGCTATTGATGCAAAAATCGTGATGGAGCTCCGCAACCGAACCGGTGCGGGCATTGTCGACGCAAAGAAGGCGCTTGAGGAAACAGGTGGCGACATGGAGAAGGCTATCGACGTTCTCAAAAAGAAAGGCGCGATCAAAGCCGCAAAGAAATCCGCAGAACGCACCGCGTCAGAAGGGCTGCTCGCGACGTATCTGCACCACAATGGAAAACTCGCGGCGATCATCGAGCTCGCGTGCGAGACGGACTTCGTTGCGCGTAACGAGGAGTTTAAACAACTTGCGAATGACCTGGCGCTCCAGGTCGCGGCCATGGATCCGCAGTACGTGAGCCCGGAAACGATTCCTGCGGCGGACGTCGACAAGAAGCGTAATGAATTTCTTGCCGAGCTCGCCTCCGATAACAAGCCTGAGGAC
>CAYGDS010000012.1:0-13506 GCA_964348595.1 uncultured Gammaproteobacteria bacterium
GTGTTGTGATTGATGGACCAGCCATGGTGAGTGAGATCCAAACCGGTTGGGCACAGGGTTCGACGACCATGCCGATCTTGTTGAAAGAGATTGTGCCTAAGCTTGAGGGAGAAGATGCGATCGCGCTCGGTATCCGCGAGATTCTCGGTGTGGGCCGCTCGAACTTCTCCGGATCGCCACGTAACCGGCGTTACAACATCAACTTGGGCGCAAAAAAGATGAGCGGAACGATCGTGCCGCCCGGAGAGGAATTCTCCCAGCTCAAAGCTCTTGGACCCGTGGACGGTGCGCATGGATGGCTCCCCGAGCTTGTCATCAAGGGCGATAAGACGACGCCGGAGTTCGGCGGAGGTCTTTGCCAAATTGGCACGACGTCATTCCGCGCGGCGCTCGCCTCAGGTTTGGAGATCACGGAGCGACGCAATCACAGCTACCGCGTGCGGTACTACGAACCCGCCGGTACCGACGCGACGATTTATGAGCCCGCCCCGGATTTCCGCTTCAAGAACGACACGGGCCATCATATTTTAATCACAAGCGAAATACGGGGAGATGCCGTGATTACTTCGGTGTGGGGTACGCGTGACGGTCGAACTGTCACGCAGAGCAAGCCCGTCGTGTACAACGTGGTCGCAGCACCACCGACGAAGATCGTCGAAACGCTCGAGCTCCCGCCCGGCCAAAAGAAATGCACGGAATCCGCTCATGCGGGTGCAAGTGCGTATTTTGACTACACGGTGACGGACGCGAGTGGAAGCTCGACGAAAGTTACATTCAACAGTTATTACCGCCCATGGGGAGCCGTTTGCCTCGTCGGTGTCGCGGCGCTTACTGCACCCTTAGACCCTGGGGTCGTGACGCCCCCATTGCCCTAGCCATATTTTGGCCCTATAAAGAGCACTTTCATTGATTGTCAGGCTCTTGACGAATCCTCATATCTGTGGTATAAAGTGACCGTTCGAGCCCCTTACTTCCGACGTTCCGGGCTATTTTTGTCTCGTTGGCCGGCGATTTGACAGCCTTTCCAGGCGCAGGTAACATTCGAAGTCCCTACCTCTCGGGACAGCACATCGACAAGTTCTTCAGCAATCCGCGTCCACGACAAGCATGGAATTTTTCTGCAGGGTGCCGCAGGTCTTCGGACTCGCTCTCCCCTATAGAAAAGTTTCTTGGATGCGGATTGCTTAAGGACTGGTCATCAAAAAAACTCCCGACTTCAAATCGGGAGTTTTTGTTTTTTATTCTTCTGGCCGATCCGTAAGCAAGCGCGTATGGATGATGGCGAAACCCATGATGCCGACGTCCGTTCGCTCTTCTCGCCGGGACATGATCTGATGCGCGGGAGCGCCGAACATATCGCTTGCGTGCGCAATGAGATCTGCCCGGTTTGCGGAATAAGCGGCTGGAAAATCTTCCGGGCCTTGCACCATTACGATGTAGTGATGCCCGTCATCTCCAATGTATGTGCGACCGGGTTCAAGACTTGTCAGCCAATGCTCCTCCAGTTCCGCCGTGTTGATGAGTGGCGGTGCTTCGATTAAATGCTGGTAGCGTTCCGTGCCCGCGATGGCGTGCAGGCTGCGTTCCCGTGCCCCGGCAGGAAAGATGGGTCGAGCGCGTTCCACGGCTTCGACGGCATCGCGCGATGGGGTTTCGATGACCGTATATCGCGTTTGATCCTCATCGTAGTAGACCATCCCCGTCTCAAGGTCGTTCCACCACTCCTCAAGATCTGAAGGGGTGATCCTCCGTTCTGATGTACGAATACGACCTTCTCCGCGAATGACAGGCTCCGGTCCCGTGTAATCCTCCGGATGACGCACGGCGTCCCTCGTCTCAACATACTCCGTGATGGGATTTTCTGGTGGAGGCGCAATGAGCTCTCTCCGCCCCGTGCCAAGAACGAGTGGGATGTCCGGATGACGACGAATCCACTCGGGATCAGTACGCTCGCGCTCTCGCAGGAACAACGTAGCACTCCCTATGCCACGCCGAATATCCTCATCAGAATCGGCACTTCCCGTCTCAGGTATGTATTCAAAACGCGTTCCTATTTTATATTCAGCATACAAATCATCAAACGCATCCGCTCTGGCTCTTGCAGGCGCGGCCGCTTCGACGGCACCCATGGTCATGAGGGCCGCCGCGAGAAATTGTCCTACGCGGCTTTTTATGGCCTTTCCTAAGGTGAGTTTCTCTTCCGTGAGCCGGCGCTCTTTTTCTGTCCCCTGCTCCGGCTTCGCGACTGGCGCAGTCTCAAACTTCATACGCTGGAGATTAGCTGCTTTTCCTCGGCGAGCATGGCGCGCCACTCATTGGACGATAGAGACCCACGCTTTTTGATAAAGAGGCGATGGAGATCCGGGAGCTTTGCGTACACGACCGAACTCACGTCTGCCTCAGGTTCAGGCAGACTTCGCATGAATGCAACAAATGCCGGGTCCGCATTCGGGACCTGTTCGAGTATGCGGGCAAGGTCCATGCCCAAAGTATAACAGGCTAGTGACCAGCGAGGAATTTCTCCGCATCCAGGGCCGCCATGCAGCCGGAACCAGCCGCGGTGACGGCTTGGCGATAGCGAGAATCTTGAACATCGCCGCAGGCGAATAGACCATCGATATTGGTCTTCGACGAACCGGGGATCGTCTTGATATAGCCCTTGTCTTCGAGCTGGACGAGACCGCGAACGAGCGCGACGTTCGGCTCGTGACCGATCGCCGCAAACACGCCGTCGATAGACATCTCGCTTTTCTCGCCGGTGACGGTGTTGTTCAGACGCACACCCGTGACTTTTCCGACATCTACACCGAGGATCTCGGTGATTTCTGAGTTCCAAATGACGTTTATTTTTGGATTCGCGAGCGTGCGCTCTTGCATGATCTTGGAAGCGCGGAACGCATCGCGCCGGTGCACGATGGTGACTTTGTCGGCGAAGCGCGTGAGAAAGTTCGCTTCTTCCATGGCGCTATCTCCCCCACCGACAACGATGACGTTCTTGCCCTTGAAGAAAAAACCGTCGCAGGTTGCGCAGGCGGACACGCCGTGGCCGTAGAGCGCTTTCTCGGACTCGAGCCCAAGCCTGCGCGCCGTCGCGCCGGTTGAGAGGATGACCGTTTTGGCTTGATAGGTTTTGCCGCTCGACGTGACCTCGAATCCCGCCAGTCCTGAGCTTGTCGAGGGGTCGATCTGTTTCATGGATTCGACCATGGACGAAATAATTTCCGTCCCAAAGCGCGCGGCCTGTTTACGCATGACGGCCATGAGTTCGGGGCCCTGAATACCATGCTCAAAACCCGGATAGTTCTCGACATCCGTCGTGGTCATGAGTTGCCCGCCGGGTTCGTGCCCTTCGAACACGATGGGCTTCAAATCCGCCCGTGCGGCATAGATGGCCGCCGTCCACCCCGCGGGACCGGAGCCGATGATAATGACATTGTGCATAACGTTACGCGCTACGCGTTGTGCGCTATGAGATATACGCTTTGAGCTTCTCCAAAAACGCCTCTTTGCTCATCGAGCCGACAAATTTGTCGACGAGTTCGCCGTTTTTGAACACGAAGAATGACGGGATGGAGAGGATATTATACTTCATAGCCGTGGCTCCATGCTCGTCGACGTTCATCTTACCGATTTTGAGTTTCGCTGGATCGATCTCATGCGCAAGCGCCTCGATGATCGGCGAGGTGATACGACACGGCCCGCACCATGGGGCCCAAAAGTCGACCAAGACGGGAACCGTCGACTCGAGCACCTCCGTTTGAAAGTTTGCATCTGTGAAAATATGTTCCATAGATCACTAGCCTACTTCGCAAAGCGTAACGTGTAAAATACCTTTCGCCCTTCGTTGTTCGCATCTGACATCTGACATATGAGATCTGAGATCTGACATCTGGGCCCTGGGATCTATCGGAATGTCTCAACTTTGCGCGTCTTCGATTCCTGCATGTACGCATCAAGCACGTCGCCAATCATGAGCTTGAATTTTCCGACATATCCCACGCCACCCTCCTGGCCACCCGCAAGTTCTTTCACGGGCGATTTCCCCGATTGCAACTGCTCGATCGTGCCCTCGCCCATAAGCTCGCCTCCGCGCCAAATGCGAAGCTTCGCATCCTTGAGGAGCTTCCCCTCTTTGACGCGCACACCGACGATCATGCGTCCGGGCTCGGTGCGGAATATCGCGGCTACCTCGGCCTTCCCCAAGTCGGTCGTAATAATCTCCTGCGGAAGCAGGGCGTTCAATTTCGCGACGACATCATCAAAGAGATCGTAAATGACCTTGCTCGTTTTGATCTCCACGCCTTTTTCGCGCGCGTCGATTTCGATGGCCGTCGGCACCTGCACGTTAAACCCATAGACGACAGAGGGCTGTGCTCCCGCTGCGCGCTCGATGTCGGTTTCCGTGACATTGCCGAGACCTTGCTGGATGACATGGACGCCAACGAGTTCGTGTTGAATTTTTTCGAGAGTACCCAAGATCGCCTCGAGCGAGCCGAGCACGTCGGATTTGAGAACGATGTTGAGTTCGATTTTCTTTTTTGCCTCTTCACCTTCCGTCGGTGCGACCTTGGACGCCGAGAGTCCCTCAGTGACTTGGCGGCTGGTCTTGATCTTCTTCTGTTCAAGATCACGTGGATCCTCCGGCACTTCCATAATGTCGCCGACTGCGGGAGCGACTTTGAACCCGAGGATTTTGACCGGCATGCCTGGAGGAGCCACTTCGACCGGTTTGCCGTTCCAATCGCGCATCATGCGCACGCGACCATACGCGGCGCCGCTGATTCCGAGCCAGTCGTTGCGACGGAGCGTACCGTTTTGAACGATGGCGGTAGCGACAGGACCTTCGCCCTTGTCCACGTGGGATTCGATGATGGTGCCCGCCGCGCGCGCATTTGGATTCGCTTGGATTTTTTCGCGCTCCATCTCTGCAACGAGAAGGACAAGGTCGAGCAGCGCGTCGACACCCTGGCCGGTTTTTGCGGAGATACGGGCCATCGGTACTTTTCCGCCCCACTCTTCGACCGTGATGCCGATCTCGGCGAGCTGACCCATGACACGGTTTGGATCCGCATCCGGTTTGTCGATCTTGTTCATGGCAACGACAAACGGAAGACCCGCGGCTTTGATAATTTCGGCGACTTCTTTTGTTTGCGGTTGCACACCATCGTCGGCCGCCACGACGAGGATCGCGATGTCGGCGACCTTCGCGCCACGCGAACGCATGACGGTGAAGGCTTCGTGGCCCGGTGTGTCGATGAAGGTGAGTTTCTTGTCCTTCTTTTCGACTTGGTACGCGCCTATGTGTTGCGTGATGCCACCGGATTCTTTTTCCATCACATTGGTCGCGCGGATCGCGTCGAGCGTGCGCGTCTTGCCGTGGTCCACGTGACCCATGACGACCACGACAGGTGGACGGGATTCAAGACCCGCAGCCGCCTCGGAGGACAAAATTTGTTTGAGACGGCCCTCTGCTTCTGCCGTTTGTGACAGCTCCGCTTCGGTTTTGGACTCTTGGGTTGTGCGAAAACCCAGTTCATCCGCAATGATCGCGGCAGTCGTGTAATCGATGCGCTCATTTTGTGAGGCGAGGATGCCGGCCTTCATGAGCTGCGTGATCACGCGCGTGACCGGCAGGTTCAATGACCCGGCAAAGTCGCGCACCGTAATGACCGACGGCAATTGCACCTCTCTTTTTGGTGCGCCGGGCTCGACCCCCGGAATGGCTTGCTGTTTCACGAGCTGCTCACGCAACCGCTCGCGGCGCATGTTCTCAAGCCACTTCTTGTAGATCTGGTCGGCCACGCGGTCATCGACCTTGATGGCGCGCTGGCCAATGTCAAAACCGAGCTCTGGCAATTTTGCCAAAAGCTCGTTTGGAGTTACGCGCAAACGGCGGGCAAGTTCGGAAACGTTCATGCGTGCGAGTTTAGGCTTGATTGAGCGTAAAGTCAACGATCCCACGCCCCTCACCGGAAGGGATTGACTTTTCCCTCGTTTTTTGACATATTCCTACCTTCGCTCCTTATCAATCCCACAAGGAAAGTGAGATCCAGCGCCATGGTCATTCTGTTCGGACTCCTCCTGCTGGTCGTCGGTTTCGGACCCTTGTTCGCGAGCCGTAATGCGCGCGAGGGGGCTCTGATCGTCGCGGTCTACGGCGTCTTGTACGCCATCACCGGCGGAATCACGGCCTATATCGTCTCGCCGTACCTGGTCGCTCCCTTCGGGGGCGGCATGATCACGACCGCCTTCGCGACGCCGCTCATCGTGGGCGGAATCCTGCTCCGGTTCACGGAGGACGATCATCGCCTCTCATACGACGACGACCTGCCGAGCGGCACCTACATTCCAATGCTCATCGGGTTCGTCGGCCTGATGACGATGTTCGGCGGCTTTGAAGGCTGTCGGGCGTCGGAGTATGCGGGTCTCGTCGGCGAGATCGAGGAGCGCACGTGGAGCGAGGACACCCAGCCGCTCGACCCCGAGCACATCCGCCTCGTGCCGAGCGAGCTTGCGAGCTATCGCGCCGAGCAGGCGCTCGGCAATGCGCCGGGTGCGATCGGTAGCCAGTTCTCGCTCTCGGATCGCGCGACGCTCCAGATGATCGCGGGCGAGCTGTGGTACGTGATTCCCCTCGACTTCCGCGGCTTCGGCTCGTGGAGCTCGAGCGACGGCGCGCCCGGTTACATCCAGGTGCATGCCGAGGAGCTCGACCGCGATGTCATCGTCGTGACCGACAAGCACTACCGCTACATGCCGGGCGCCTTCTTCAGCGACAACCTCGAGCGCTACGCCTGGAATCTCGACATGACGCGTCCGGTCACGGACTGGACGTTCGAGATCGACGACGATGGACACGCCTGGTGGATCGCGACCATCGTGGACTACCGCGTCATGTACTGGGGCGCCGTCGGCACGGGCGTGCTTCTCGTCGACCCGGAAACGGGAGAGACCGAGACGTACGCGTCAGGTGACATGCCCGAGTGGATCGACCGCATGGCTCCCGCGAGCATCGTGCAGGACAACCTGCACTCGTACGGGACGCTCTCGGGCGGCTGGTGGAATCGCGTGTTCTCCGGCTCCAATCTCATGGAACCCGAGACGCCGACCATCGCCTATGGTCACGACGGGCGCTTCTACTGGGTGACGGCCATGACGTCGAACAACGTGGCCGACCAGAGCATGCTCGGTCTCATGTACACGGACCGCACCGGGCACACGGTGTACTACCGCAATGCCGGCGCGACGCTCGAGGCCGTGGACCACGCGGTCGACAACGAGGTCGCCTACATGCACCAGCATGCTTCCGGCCCCGTGCTCTACAACGTGCGCGGCCACATGACCGCCATCGTGCCGATCCTCGGCGAGGCGCATACCTACCAGGGCGTTGCCTTCGTCGACATCGCGAACGTCCAGCACATCGCCATCGACGAGCATCCGCTCGAGGCCCTGCGCGAATACGAGCGGCTCATTGGATCGAGCGGCGAGCACGCCGACGTCGACGAGCGACACGATCTACGTGTCGTGAGCGACACCGTGTTCCGCATCGGCTCGGACGTGCGCGATGGACACACGGTCTATTCGCTCGTCCTCGAAGATGCAGGCCCGACCCACATCTACACCGGCGATCCCGTGGACCTGCCAGAGCTCGCGCTCACGCACGAGAACGATCGCGTCGAGATCGGCTGCGAGCCGAGTTCGGCACGCGTCACAACCATCGTCTCGTTCTCGAACGTGACGCTGAACAACGGCCCTCCCCCGGCACGGTCGCCCGCGAGCGACGTGCCGCCACCAGCGACGATCCCGTCGCTCGCACCCTGACCCAAACGCCCCTAGTCGAGCGCAGCTCGACGGGGGCGTTTTTCTATGACGACTTTCTGATTACATGCGTTTCGAGAAAGTCCGCGACCTTTGGATACGCGTCTAAACGGTTCAGCAATTTGGCTAACCCGTGGCCTTCGTCGTGATATACCAGTAACTCGGCGATGCCACCCTGCTCTTTAACCGTTTTGACGATTTGTTCCGCTTCAGAAAGCGGCACGCGCGGGTCGTTTGCACCATGGATGACAAAGAGCGGAGCTCGAATGTCTTTCACAGCCCTCATGGGCGAGAGATCCTTCAGAACTTCCAGATCGTCCTTGAGCGTCCCGTACTCTGCCTCACGCAAGGCGCGCCGCCACACCGAAGTGTTCTGCAAAAACGTCACAAGATTCGAAATGCCGACGATGTCGACTCCGGCGGCCCAAAGATCTGGCTGGAACGCTAGTGCAGCGAGGGTCATGTATCCCCCATAACTTCCGCCCATGATCACGATGCGATCCGGGTCGATGTCATCGCGTGAACGCAGATACCTGTTCAACCACTCAATGTCCTTGATGGCATCCCAGCGTTTTCCTTTGTCATCAGCTGCCAAATATTCTTTTCCATACCCGCTGCTCCCACGGATATTCGGCAGCATCACAGCCCATCCGGCATGGAGAAAGTATTGCATGAGACCATTCCAACCTGGCTGCGACTGTCCCTCGGGCCCACCGTGAACATTGATGATGACTGGGGAGCGCTTGCCTTTTTCTCCTGTTGGCACGTAGAGCAGCACTGGGATCTCTCTCCCATCGAAGGATTCGTACTTGATCAACTCGACCGGGCGACAAACTTCCTCAGGAACACGACGAGGGCTTGCTGTAATCCGGGTTACTGATTTGTCGGCATGTGAGTATATCCAAATGTCGCTGCTGTGTGTTGGGTCCGCGAATTCAAACGCCAAGAGCGCGCCATCACGTATCCATTCAAACCCATCAAGGACGCCATCTCTAAGATTCGCATGAGTCGCCTTTCGAGTTTTCGTGTCGACGAACCAGACATCGGTAAATCCATCGCGGTTGTACCCGAGAAGAAACGTGCGTCCGTCTTTCGTCAATCGTACGAAGTCGAGCTCGGCTTCTGGAAGACCCTCGATGGAACCGGATGCGTTCACGACTTGTTGGGATTGCATGTCGTAATAATCTAATCCGAACAAGTCCCTGTCTTGGTTGTTTTTGAAATAGAAACCGGAGCCGTCAGGCATCCAGTGTGCATACCCGTGTTCTTTCTTGCCCTCCTTGCCGGTGACTTCGCGAACGGCTCCCGTTTCCAAATGTACCAATACCAGTTGATTCTCTGTAAATGTATGGTCTATACGGACAACTAACCAAGAACCGTCTGGTGAAAATCCCATCGCCCTGCACCAACCGCCTTGTGAAAAGACGAGACGGCCTACACGTTGCTTGAGATCGAACACGTAGATGTCAAAGTCTTTTCCGTTCCGCTTATTGGAAGCATAGGAGAATTGTTTTCCATCTTCCGACCATTGACCGAACCGGTGAATCACCTCGTAATCATGCAGGTACCACTCCTGTTTCCCGGTCTTGGGATTGATCGTGCCGATCTGAGTCCGCTCGTTCCCAGCCTGACTATGACCGAATAAGATGCGCTGTTCGGTTGGCGAAAAAACGGCAAACTCCACAGGATCTTCTCCGTCCGTCAATTGTCGAGTGTCACCTGAGGTGAAATCTTTCAAATAGACCTGTGCTATCCCGGTAAGGTTGCTCAGATATGCCAGCTGTTTTCCATCAGGACCCCACGAGGGGGCCCACGCGGTCTTTGTCTCAAGGAAATCTTGAATGGTATACATAGTGGGAACTATGGACGGTTTACTCCTCATCGACAAGCCCGCTGGCTGGACTTCGCACGACGTGGTTGCGAAGTTGCGTGGCATCTTAAAGATAAAAGCGATCGGGCACGCTGGCACATTGGATCCGTTCGCGACGGGACTTTTGATCCTCGGCATCGGCAAGGGCACGAAGAAGCTGACCGGGCTCGTGGGATTGGATAAAGAATATGAGGCGACGATTCGATTAGGCGCGACAAGTGATACGTTTGATGTCGACGGGACGATTACGCCCACTCCTCACCCTGCCTCTCCTCCGAGAGGAGAGGAAGTAGAGAGGGCTTTGGATCAATTCCGTGGCGGGTATGAACAACTGGCGCCGCTGCACTCAGCGAAAAGGATCAAAGGAAAAAGGCTGTATGATCTCGCGCGAGCGGGAAAGGCGACGGAGGAAATGAGACCGAAGAAGCTTGTGAGAATTCTGTCGCTACGCGTTACGCGTTACGCGTATCCTGACCTCTCAATCCACATACATTGTGGCAGTGGGACGTATATTCGATCGCTCGCCGATGATATCGGGAGAGCCCTTGGCGTTGGTGGATATTGTCTTGAGTTACGGAGGACGAAGATCGGCGATTATGACGTGAAGGATGCTGAGCTGATTGACGGGCTGACCAATGAATCAGCGGAAAAGAGGCTCCTGGCCATCAAGTAGACAGGATGCGCGCCCACTGCTACCCTCGGAGTACCGACTCATTTTGACCGTTCCGGTTGCATCGAGGTTCCAGCTGTCGGATTCTTCCCGTATTTCGTGTTCGTGCGCTGAAGACTCCAACCGAAGATTGATCCCCGCTTCGCCCGCTCTTGATGGGGTGCCGATGCATACACCGGACGTAGAACGCTATGTCCAATTATTTGTTCCTCGTGCTTGCCGCAGGTATCGGGCTCGCCATCGGATACGCCCTCCGTGAATCGAAGTACAAGAAACTGACCGGTGACGCTGAGAAGCGGGCTCAGGATCTTTTGAGTGCCGCCGAGACGAAAACGACCGAGGCTCTGGCCAAGGCGAAGGAGAAAGCGATCAAGATTTTGGAAGAGGCGCGCTTGGAAGAAAAGCGGGCCTTAGATGATTTGAAGAAGCAACAGATGGCGTTGATCGACCGCGAAAGCGCGTTCAGCTCCAAGCTTTTGGATATTGATCGCGTGAAGAACGAGGTGGAGGCCGCGAAGGCGCGTGTGGAGGAAGCACACGTGCATGCCGTGAAAGCGAAAGAGGAGGCTGTGGCGACACTCGAGCGCGCGGCTTCCATGAGCAAGGATGAGGCCATCCAACATCTTCTTGCGCGCATCGAGGAGGAGCATCAGGAGACCTTGCTTGGGCGCATCCACAAGCTGGATGAAGCGGGCGAAGAGGCGCTTGAGTGGCGCGCGAAGAATATGCTCGCGACGATCATCCAGCGCCAAGCGTCATCGCATGTATGCGAGACAACAACGACGCACGTCGAATTGCCATCGGACGAGATGAAGGGCCGCATCATCGGTCGCGAGGGGCGCAACATCAAAGCGCTGGAGCTTCTGACGGGATGCGAGTTAATCGTCGACGACACACCAGGCGTCGTGACGATTTCAGGGTTCTCCCCTATTCGTCGCCAGGTCGCTCGTCGCGCGCTCGAAAAGTTGATCGTGGATGGACGCATTCACCCGGGTCGCATCGAAGAATTTGTGGATGAGGCTAAAAAGGATTTGGCAAAAGATGTGCGCAAGGCGGGCGAGGACGCGCTCTTCGAGCTCGGCATACCCATGGCCGGCATCGACCCGAAATTGGTGCAGATCTTGGGTCGCCTCAAGTTCCGCACGAGCTATGGGCAAAACGCGCTCCTCCACTCGATGGAGGTTGCGAAACTTTCCGCCATGTTGGCCGAGGAGCTCGGCGTCGACGTGATGGTCTGCCGAAAAGGCGGCTTGTTCCACGACATCGGCAAGGCTGTGGATCATGACATGCAAGGGTCGCATCCGGAGCTCGGCTACAAGATCATGAAGAAGTTCGGATTTCCGGAAGAGCTTTGCTATCAATCGATTGGCCATCACGAGGACAAGCCGAAGACGATTGAGGCAGTCGTCGTGAAAGCCGCGGACGCGATTTCCGGCGCGCGGCCGGGAGCCCGCAAGGACTCGCTTGAGTTTTACGTGAAACGCCTGGAGGAATTGGAGCGCACGGCAACGTCGTTTGAGGGCGTGGACAAGGCGTATGCGATTCAGGCTGGCCGCGAGATCCGTGTGTTCGTGAATCCGAAGCACGTGGATGATTTAACGGCGCATAAAATGGCGCGCGATATTGCGAACAAGATCGAAAGTGAATTGAAATATCCCGGCGAAGTGCGCGTAACGCTGATCCGCGAGACCCGCGTGGTGGAGTACGCGAAATAGGTATGCGTTTCCGTTTAGGGATGGTGAAGGAGCAGGATACTGACTTCGTTCCAGCCCATCCCTGGGTGTCTTTGCGCGAGCCATCGCCACTGGTTCTGAATCTCCTGTCCTTGCCCATCGCCATCCTCATGGCTTTCGCAATGTGGTACGCGTGGCAGGATCCGGCCGTACTCTATGGTCTGACCACCTACGGCTTTCTGCTCACCATTCCGTTCCTGATTTTTGCCCATGAGCTCGTCCACGCGTTCGCGTGTCCGCATTTCGGCTTGACCAAGCAGACCACCGTCGGACTTTGGCCATCGCGATTGATGTTCTACGCTCACCACGATGGTGAGATTAAACGAGGACGCTTCCTTGTGTTTGCTTTCATGCCACTCATCGTCCTCACCCTCCTGCCTATCGCGATCGCACGAGTGACGGGTTTCACGCATTGGTGGCTGGGGTCTGTCTCATTCATGAATGGGATCTTTGCCTGCGGCGACATTCTCGTGGCGTTGATCATCCTCTCACAAGTACCGTCCAACGCTGTCGTGAGAAATAAGGGGTACAAAACGTATTGGAAATCGGTCTGATGCACGCACGCGCTCCTGACTTCAGGAGCGCTTGTTTGATTTCGAGTTTTGACGACTCTCTACAGGAATCGTATAGTTTAAATGAGGTGAATTTGTCCGCTTCGACAATAGAAACGCTGGATCCAGAAGTGGCTGCCGCGATACGCGAACAGCTTAGACCGCTGCGAGAAAAGCTCGCAAGTCCCGAAGGGCAGCAAGAAGTCAGACGGGAGCTCGATGCTGCTCTCGCGCCCGCGATTCGTGCGGAACGCCGGCACCTCTCGCGTTCCAAAGCGCTCGCTCACACCAAGGTCGTCGTATGACCGAACCCAAGGAGCCCTCCGCGCGTCCACCGCTCATGGTGAACGTGCCGACTCTGCTCATCCGACTGCATCGACATCTGCACACGACCCCCGTCGAGGGGTGCAAAGAGTGCGAAGAACGCGCCAAGCTGCGGGCCAAGAAGGTGACAAAGACATGAGCCGGAAGACGCGAGAACTCTGCGCGGAAGATGGCTTCGTGAAAGAAGAAGTCGAGGCCATTCTCAATCGCCTACGTCGCCAGCCGACTGAGGCAGAGATCGACGAGGCCATTCGTGTACACGAAGCGATCGAAACCGAGATGCGGCGTGCAGGCCTGCAACACGCCGAACTCTTGCGTCGATTCAGACGCTGAACTACTCCACGCCCCGCAATACTACGGGGCGCTTTTCGTTTGCACTTGGTCATCGATCGGGATAAAGTGATATTGGAGGTAGACATGATGTGGCTGCTGAACGAAGGCCTTCCATCGTTCCTTCTCGCCGGTCTGCTCGGCGGCATGATCTTTGGGCCCTTGGTCTTCGTCGCGATGCGACGACAGAAGCTCAATACCAAGGAGAAG
>CAYGDS010000013.1:0-13346 GCA_964348595.1 uncultured Gammaproteobacteria bacterium
TCCTACGCTCGATCGGCACATGCTGATCGACGCGCGAATCCTCTTCTATGCTTAATCCCGACAAGAAGAAGCGTGTTATCGAGAAATTTAAGACCCACGCGACGGACACCGGCTCTCCGCAAGTCCAGATCGCCATCCTGACCGAGGAGGTCAAGGAGCTCTCCGAGCACCTCAAGGGCCACAAAAAGGACTTCTCGTCCCGCCGCGGTTTGATCAAGAAAGTTGGCGAGCGCCGCCGACTGATGAAGTACCTCAAGCGCGAGGACTCCAAGGCGTACGACGATTTGATGGGCAAGCTGAAAGTGTAATGAAAAGAGCCCCACCCGGGGCTCTTTTCTATTCGCTTTGACGCGCAACCAACGATTCCATAAGATCGCCCCACGGAGGTGTTCGTTGAGTATCCCTCTCAATCACGACTGCCACTGCGACTGTCACGTCCATCAGAAGATGGTGTTCACCCAAGGGCGCTTCCGCGGGACCATGGCGCCCGTAACGCCGACCGCTCATGCGGTCCCATGCTGCGACGGACCCTGTAGCGTGTGCGGCCGCCGCATCCGTAAGGACGGCATGGCCGCCCACATGAGCGAGAAGCATCCGAGCCATCAGACCGTGACCGACGACGATGGATCGTGAGATCCCCTGTTCTCCCCGACATCTGTCGGGGATTTTCGTTATTTCCCTTTCGTTAAGAATCGATCTCGATTCATTTTCTCCTTTTCCATGAGGACTTCTCTGAGATCGATCCCGGCAATGTTTGCGAAATGCACGAGGTAAAGCATTACATCTGCCACCTCCTGCCCGACTTCATTGGATCGCTCCGGATGCTCCCGGATCATGTTCTCTTGCTTGCGAACCGCATGTGCCAACTCCCCCATCTCCTCCAAGGCGAGAAGGAGGCAGTCTCGCAAACTTTCTTTGGAGTAACCGCGTATGGCTGCAACGCGTGCATAGTAGGATTGAAGCGCACGCAGCGCCGGCGGCATGCGCACGGGAACAGATTGCATATGCTCAACCGCGCGAGCGGGTGACTCAACGACATTTATATATCCTCCGATGGTAACATCGGTCGGTATCACGGAGCTGAAGACCGGTACACAGCATGCCCGCGCAAAACCAATTTCAAAGGCCCCACTGGTTCCAACATACCCATCCGGGCAATGGAGCCACACGAAATCTGCTTCCAAAATCGCCTGCAAATGCTCCTCCTCGACTTGCTTAGGCGTCTGGGCTTCCTGACCCTTGAAAAACACGAATCCATCATTTTCCTTGCTGAAATCCAGGTGCTTTGGACTCAAAATGTCACAACCGGATTGAGAAAGGGCTAAAAAAGCATCGCGAAGACCCGTCTGATCACGGCGGAAGGATCCAGATAGAACGGCTTTGGGCATACCCACTTTCTAACAAACGGGCTTACACAAGCCAAATTCGACAACGACCAAAAAATCTGCTATTATATTCCTGTTCGATTTTAACTAGTTTTTTGCGCAGCCATACTCGTGTCGTTACGGGCTATGCGCTACGCGTTATGCGTTTTTTATGATTCAACGTCCAGACCAGCGTGTCGCCGTCTTTATCGACACGCAAAACATGTACCACACGGCCAAGCACATCCATAACAGTCGGGTGAACTTCGGGCATCTCGTGCAGGCAGCCGTCGGCTCCCGCCAGCTCGTGCGCGCGATCGCATACGTCGCGAAATCCAAAACCGGCGAAGAACAAGCGTTCTTTGAAGCTCTCCTTCAGAGCGGCATCGAGCTCAAAATCAAAGACGTGCAAGAGTTCTCGAGCGGCGCGAAGAAGGCCGATTGGGACGTCGGCATGGCGGTTGACGCGATCTCCATCGCGCCACGTGTAGACGTCGTGATCCTCGCCACCGGCGACGGCGACTTCGTGCCACTTGTCGAATACCTCCGCGGCCACGGGGTCATTTGTGAAGTCATCTCGTTCGCGGAGTCCACGAGCCAAGCGCTCCGTGAACACGCCGACGCGTTCCTCGATATGTCCGTCGACGCCGAACGCTTCTTGATCGGTGGTAAGACGCGACGGCCCGCAACCGAAACGAAGCGACGTGGCACCAAACCCGCACAAGCAGACGAAGCGGGGGGCGAGGAAGACATGGGATCCCGCAAAGTGCGTGTTACCTACTGACGATCGCCTGGTCGCTGAGTCGCCTGGTCGTCACCAAGTGGAGGTAGGCAAAAACGGTGCTTTATGATACACAAGTCACACGCGTGATCGTGGCATTGTCGATCCCAATTACAGGGATTCATCAATTCCGTGATCCGCGCGAAATATCAATACCCTTGCAGTCTAGCAACGCTGTGGTCTTGCGCTCCAACTAGGCGACAAGGCGACCGGGCGTTGCGACTGCCAGGCCACTCTCTACTCACTAGTCACTGTTCACTTTTGTTATGGCTATTCAAAGTGCCAAAGAATTCTCAATCGATTGGGCCGGCCGGACTCTCACCATCGGCGTAGGCCAGCTTGCGAAGCAAGCGAACGGTTCCTGCACGGTTCGCTACGGCGACACCGTTGTGCTTTGTACCGCGGTTCTCGGCGAAGCCAAGGAAGACGGAGACTTCCTCCCACTCCTCGTCGACTACGAAGAGCGCATGTACGCGGCCGGCCGCATCAAGGGTTCGCGCTTCGTGAAACGCGAAGGACGCGCCACCGACGAGGCCATCCTCTCCGGTCGCCTCATCGATCGTGCGGTCCGCCCTCTCTTTCCCGATCATCTCACCAACGAGGTCGCCATCGTGACGACCGTCTTTTCGCATGACGGGACGAATGACGCGGACGTGCCGGCATTGATCGGCGCGGCCTGCGCGCTCTCCGTCTCCGATATCCCGTGGGCGGGACCGATCGCCGCGGTGCGTATTGGACGCGTCGAAGGCAAGTTCATCGTCATGCCAAGTTACGCCGAGACAAACCTCGGTGACCTAGACCTCGTCGTCGCCGGCACAGCGGACAAAACACTCATGGTCGAGGCAGCGTCGAACCAGCTCACTGAGGCAGAGATGCTCGATGCGATGAAGCTCGCGCATGCGCAGCTCTCGCCCGTCATAGATTTGATCAACAAAATCGCAACCGAAGTCGGCAAGGCAAAGACCGATCCAACCAAACCGAAGAATGAGGAGGACGCCGCGAAAAAAGCAGCGGTCGCCGAGATCCAAAAAAAGGCCTGGGCTTTTCTCGAAACCAAGGAGGGCGTGCTCTTTGCCGAGCCGCTCAAAACCAAGGCCGACCGTAAGGCCGCCGTGGTTCGCTTGAAAAAGGAAATCGCCGAGCACCTCTCCGACATCGGTATCGGCAAAGACGACATGAAGAAGGCGATGGCGATCGTCGATGAGTTCGTCGACTCCGAGGTCACCAAAATGATCTTAGACGAGAAGCGCCGTGCCGACGGCCGCGGACTCGATGATATTCGGCCGCTCTCTTCGGCGGTCGGCATCATGCCGCGCACCCATGGATCCGGCCTCTTCGAGCGCGGATCGACCCAGGTGCTCTCCTCCGTCACGCTCGGCTCGCCGGGCATGGAACAGACGCTCGACACCATGGAATTCCAAGGAAAGAAACGTTATTTCCATCACTACAACTTCCCGAGCTACGCCGTCGGTGAAACCAAGGGCAGCCGCGGCCCTGGTCGGCGCGAAATCGGACACGGCGCGCTCGCCGAACGTGCCATCATGCCTGTATTGCCGACCAAGGACGCGTTCCCCTACACCGTGCGTGTTGTATCCGAAGTCCTCGGCTCGAACGGCTCCTCGTCCATGGGCGCAACCTGCGGCTCGACGCTCGCCCTCATGGATGCCGGCGTGCCGATCAAAGAACCTGTCGCGGGTATCGCCATGGGTCTTGCTTCCGACGAGAAGAACGGACGCTACCAAGTCATTACCGACCTGCAAGATTTAGAGGACGGAAACGGCGGCATGGACTTCAAAGTCGCGGGAACGAAAAACGGTATCACCGCCATCCAGCTTGATACGAAAACGACAGGACTCCCCTGGAACGTCGTGACGGAAACGCTCGAACGCGCGAAGAACGCACGTCTGCGTATTCTCGAGACCATGCTCGCTGCCATCCCGGCGCCACGCGCCGAGATGTCCAAGTGGGCGCCGCGCATCGTGAGCTTCCGCATCAATCCGGAAAAAATTCGTGATGTCATCGGCCCCGGCGGCAAGGTGATCAACGAAATTATCGACACGCACAAAGTCGAGATCGACATCGAAGACGATGGGCTCGTCATGGTGACTTCCCCAAATCCGGAGTCGCTCGAGAAAGCGGTGCATTGGATCAAACAACTCACGCGCGAGGTGCTGGCGGGAGAAGTGTTCGAAGGGCGCGTGACGCGCGTGCTCGACTTCGGCGCCTTCGTTGAGATTCTCCCGAAGGTCGAGGGACTCGTGCATATTTCGGAGCTCGCTCCTACGCGAGTTGGAAAGGTTGAAGATGTCGTGCACGTCGGCGACATGGTCAAGGTGATCGTCTACGAGATCGACTCCATGGGTCGCGTGAACTTGTCGATCAAGCGTCTGAATCCGGATTACAAACCCATGCCGCGTGACGGACAGCCCCTACGCGGGGGGCGTCCAAGCAGCGACGGGCATCGCTAAAAAACATGGAGACAAGCATCACGCTTAACGCGTCTTCGAGCGTGATCGTGGCCGAGGGGAGACGTCGCTCCCCCTTCGGCCTTTGGTCGTGGATCGTGCTTGGGATCGTCGCCTTCGCGTCCCTCACGGTCGCCGTTCTTTCTTTTGCATTGACCCGACCCGTAGCCATCCCTTCTGGCGCGACCGTTCAGTTCTCGATCACGCCCTCATGGTTTACACGTCTCCCCGAGGCAACAAAGGCACGCGTACCGGCTGACATGCGCGCACTCCTTGATACGTCCGGGAGCTGGCCTGTCGTGATCGGGCTCTATCGCGAGGAGCGCGCGTGGAAGTGGTACGCCGTGCTGCCACGATGGGCGAGCCAGGGAACCCTCCCGACGGCTGAGCGCGCTGGACTCGTAAAGACCGTCGGCGTTGCAACAGGAGAGACGCAGCCCTTCATCTACGGTCGTCATCTCTCCTGGCACGGCGCGTGGCCAAAACCTTTTGCCTTTCGATTAGAGGGCGCGCTCTTAGCTGAGCTCGTAGGACTCGGGAGCGACTCTCCTTGGCCCATCGTCACCGGACGCTTCGACGGCAATCTCATACGCACAGATCTCGCCGCGTCGTTTACGGAAGAGCTCCCACCGCTTATCGACGCAGATGTCAGTTTGAACATTGCTCCGTTGATCGCTTCCGGGGGAGTCGGATCACAAAAACTACTAGAAGGTCTCCTCGCCAGTCACAAGAACATTGACATGCCCGAACTGTCACAATGGAGCGCCTGGCTCGGTCCAGACGGAGAGGTCAGTCAAAGTCAGTTCGTCTTTGCACAAGATGTATCCGCTTCTCAGGCAGGCGCCCTGCTTGGAGCCCATGGTTTTTCCGCGCGCCGCGTAGTCGAACTTCCTGACAATAGCCTCGGCATCGAGCGTGTGGCTCCCTTTGCCACAAGTACGGATGAACTCCTCGGCTCGCGAGTGAACCCCCAAGGGGAAGAGGTCGAGCTTGGTCACCGCCTCCTGCGAGTGAGTAAGTCTGGAGGCGGCGAAGTCGTTTTCGAGGCCCTCCATGCCTGCGACCGGCGGTTTCATGCCCCGATCGCCCTCCTTTCCCGTGAAGCGATCCAAACGATCGCC
Organism: uncultured Gammaproteobacteria bacterium; assembly: GCA_964348595.1. Classification (GTDB taxonomy): domain Bacteria; phylum Patescibacteriota; class Patescibacteriia; order 2-12-FULL-60-25; family 2-12-FULL-60-25; genus CAYGDS01. Next base: position 5,732 of record CAYGDS010000013.1, read on the forward strand.
GGCCGCTTTGGCCTACCGATCACCTTGCCCGATGGTGAACATCTCTATATCGGCTCAATCGGGAAAAAACTGGGCTTTTGCGTTAGCAAATAGTATCCACAACCATGTGGATATCTCTCTAGTCTGACTTTTTCAAATATCTTGGCTAACGTTAGCTACTAATCGCTCATCGATCATCGTTCATCGCTCATCGTGGTATGATATTAGTAGGTTCTTCGGAACCTCGTTCCTTCTTTTCATCGCACCTTCCTCTGGTTGCTTGAAGCTCCGGTAAATCCGTTGAGCTCGCACACGGAGTGTTTCCCTTTGTGTCGAGCTGAGCTCGATGACCAACTTATCGTCCGTCCCTTCGCACCTTAGACTGCATACAAGACCGACTCCCATCTCGTATGGGTGTCGATTCGATTCTTCCACTCCGCCCAAGTACTCGGTCACCACCGAGACAGCGAAATCAAAAAACAAAACGAAATCCATTGGGCAACCCCGCTTTCGGGTCTTCGGACCCGCAGGGGCATCTGCCAGGGCAGGGTAGAAGGAGCAGTATCTCGGACCTAGGTACACAGCCGTGTCACGTTCTGTTGGGAATAAGGATTGAGACCACTTCGGTGGACTCTCCCCTAACGGGATCGACCGCGCGCCAAGGCCCAAGCGCCGCACCGCCAATTGCTTTACGCGAAGGGCGACCCTGCGGCGCTTTTCAATTTCCATGCACTCAGCTAAGATGCTCACAATTCCTATGGATTCACAGCTTCTTGAGCAGGTAAAAGCCAAGCTCATCGAGGAAAAGGCTAGGCTCACACGAGATTTGGCCGATATCGGCTGGACCGAAGACAAAAAGGGGGAGCACCTGGCCTACCCTGAGTCTGGCGGCAATTCCGACGACGACAACGCCTCAGAGGTAACGGCTTTGGCCGACGAAATCAGCATCGTCGATCGCTTGAAATCCGAGCTCAAAGATACCGAGAAGGCCCTGGCCTCCATCGAAAAAGGCGAGTACGGCACGTGCAAGTACTGCCACAAGGAGATCGACGAGAAGCGCTTGCTTGCGCGCCCTACCTCGGCCTCGTGCATCGAATGCAAGAAAACTCTCACCCAGGAGCTCTAAGAGATCCGAAGCGCCTCCGCACAACGGAGGCTTTTTCGTTTGCTCTTGGCGTTCTGCTCATTGATCTGATCACGAAGTCCATTCTTTTCAATAATGCTGCGATCGGAACCCCCCGATGGTTTCGCGGACTCATTGCCCTCGTCGTGCACAAAAACACCGGCGTGAGCTTCGACATCCCCCTTCCGCTCCCCCTCATCGTGTTAATCACCATCGGCGTGCTCGGGTACTTCTGGAATCGTTTTCGACACATGGACTCACCTACGCGCATGCAGGCCATTGCCCTCGGGCTACTAACCGGCGGCGCGCTCGGGAATTTTATCGATCGGCTCTGGCTCGGCTATGTGCGCGACTGGCTGCTGCTCTTCGGCCGTTCGGCGATCAATCTTGCTGATGTCAGCGTCCTTCTTGGGCTTCTTTTGCTTACGATTCGACGGAAACCCATAACGCGTAACGCATAGCGCGCCTGCCCGCCTTGGCTGCAAAGCTGCTGGCGGGTAGCCCGTAACGCATAACCAGCACGACCGATCGAGGGGGTGGCTGGTTGGATTGGCGTTATGCGCTATGGGTTACGGAAAGGGGGCTTGACAAACTCTCAGAAAAAGGGAACGGAGTAGAGAGTGGCCTCTCATGTATGCACCGCCTCGGTCCTTGGACTCGAAGCGCATCCACTCGACGTAGAAACGGATACATCCCCTGGACTCGGGGCATTTGTCATTGTGGGATTGCCGGATACGGCAGTGCAGGAAGCCAAGGAACGCGTCAGGAGTGCCATGCGCCACGCCGGGTTTCCCTTTCCACGTACGCGGGTCACCGTAAACCTGGCACCCGCCGATTTGCGCAAGAGCGGAACGCCTTTCGATCTGCCGATAGCCCTCGGCATCGCCGCTGTGCAAGACGCGATTCCGCAAACGGCGCTCGACGGGAGGCTGTTCGCGGGCGAACTTGGGCTCGACGGGGCCTTGCGGCCCATCCATGGGGCAATTGCCTTTGCCCTACTTGCGCGCTCCACGGGCGCGCGCGAACTGATTTTGCCGAACAAGAACGCGAAGGAGGCGGCGCTCGTGACCGGGATTTCGATCGTTGGGGCCCCGAGTCTACGTGCCGTGCTCGATCACCTCGTCGGGACCATGCCGCTCGAACCCGAGGCCCCACGGTACCCGGCATTGGAGGTAACGGGGACGAAGACCGACTTCGCATCCATTTGTGGCCAGGAGCAGGCCAAGCGCGCGGCCGAGATTGCCGCGGCCGGAGGACACAACCTCCTCTTCCAAGGGCCCCCGGGCTCGGGCAAGACCTTGCTTGCGCGCTCATTCCCTTCGATCCTCCCCCATCTCACCGAGAGCGAAATGCTCGAGGCAACGCGCATTCACTCCGTGGCCGGGACGCTCCCGAGCACTGGCGTCATTTGTACACGTCCGTTTCGCGCACCGCATCATAGCGCGAGCACGGTCTCGCTCGTCGGCGGCGGGACGATTCCCAAGCCCGGGGAAATTTCCCTCGCGCATCGCGGCGTATTGTTCCTAGATGAGTTTCTTGAATTCCCACGAGCCGCACTCGAGAGCCTGCGGCAACCCCTCGAAGATGGACTGGTGACGGTAAGCCGTGCCCAGGGCACCGTGAGCTTTCCTGCCAAATTCATTTTGATCGGCGCCATGAACCCGTGCCCGTGCGGATTTTTGACCGATCCTGATCAGAACTGCGTATGCACGCCCATGAACATTGCACGGTATCGCAAACGCTTGAGCGGCCCTTTACTCGACCGCATCGATCTCACGCTTGAGGTCGCAAAGGTTCCTACACAAGATCTCACGAGAGGATCGCCGTCGGAGTCGAGCATCGACATTCGCGCGCGGGTTCAAGCAGCACGCGATCGTCAGGTGAGACGCTGGGAGCCTCTCGGTATCACCACGAACGCCGAACTCACGAGCAGTCAGGCCGGGGAGCGCATTCATCTCACGCCGGAGGCTTCGACGCTCCTCAAGCATGCGGTTGATCGGTATCACCTCTCGGCCCGGGCCTACTTTCGGACCATCAAGGTGTCCATGACGATCGCGGATCTCGGGGCACTCGACCAGGTAGACGTTCCTCAGGTGGCGGAAGCCCTCCAATACCGCCTGGACGGACCCATATGACCCCCGAAACGAATCGCCTTGACAGGTCATTGACCCAGGAGCCCTCCAGGCGCAAAGTGACGGTCCCAGGGTTGACGAAACGGGCTTTTTCTGGTACGATCTGTCCTACTACGAGCCTAGAATATGTGGCTGATATTAGCCAATATTCTGACCAAATGCCTACCCAAACCCAACAAATTGCCAATGCCTTGGCCCTCAAAGCCATGCGCCTTCTGGCTCGATTAAAACACGCCCTCGTGGGGGCGGCTTCAACGCTCGCGCCCTTGGCGGCTGCAGCCTGGTTTGTGATGGCCCGTTTTATCGTCTTTCCGGTCTATAAGCTCTTCATGACCGTGCGGATGCGCCTGAATCGGATGCTCCTCTCCGCTCGCGAACTCGTGTTTCTCGTGATGACGAACCGGTATGTGTTCCATACCGTGCTCCTTGCGTTGTCCGTGGTTGCCGTAGGCTCCCAATTGCAAACCAAGCATGCGACGGCGATTGAAGCCGGACAGAATAGTTTGCTGTATACCTTTGTCACCGGCGGCCAAGATGCGTACGTGGAAGAGGAAGTGCATCCAGAGTCGCTCGTGAAAGATAGTCGCTACTTGGGTGCTGAAACCTTCGCCGCCGTCTCCGGCATCGACTACGATTTTGAACCGTACGAGAGCACCATGGTCGCGGATGCGGGGTTGCCAGGTACCATCGCCTATCAGCCTGGCGCCGATGAACCGGGCACGTTAGCTGGATCGATCCGTCGCAACCGCACGAAGACCGAGTTCTACACCGTGGCTGATGGTGACACGATCAGCACGATCGCCGCTGGATTTGGCGTGAACGTGCCAACGGTACTGTGGGCCAACAATCTCTCGAGCCGCTCGACGATTCGCCCGGGCCAATCGCTCAAAATTCCCGCGGTCTCCGGCGTCTTGCACATCGTAAAAAAGAACGACACGCTTGCTGCCATCGCCAAGCGTTATGGCGGTTCCGTGGAACAAATCCAGGAAGCCAACCGCATGGCGCCAGACACGGTCCTCGCGCTCGGCGAAGAAATCGTGGTCCCCGGAGGCACCCCACCTGTGATTGCCTCACCGGTTGCCGTACGCCCACGGGGCAATGTGCGACCAGACGTGCCGCTCTCGCGCATCCGCAACAAGGTGTACGACGTGTACCAAGAGGTCACAGGCTCAAATGACACGCGCGACAAGCCCGCGGACTTGGTCGAGGCTGAACCCACGACGAAGCTCCTCTGGCCGACGGTGCACAAGACCATCAACCAGTACTTCGGATGGCGTCACACCGGGCTCGATATTCACGGACGCTATACGGATGCGATCTACGCGTCGCAAGATGGTGTCGTCGAGAAGGCCGGGTGGAACTCCGGCGGCTACGGCCTCCAGATACTCGTGAACCACGGCGGGAACGTGAAGACCCGCTACGCCCACGCCTCCAAGTTGTTCGTGAAAGCGGGCGACGAAGTAAAACGCGGCGAAGTCATCGCCATGGTAGGAACGACTGGTCGTTCGACCGGCCCGCACCTGCACTTCGAAGTGATTGTGAGTGGCAAGGTAAAGAATCCGCTGGCGTATACGCGATAAACAAGACGCAAGACGCAAGACGCAAGACGCAAAATGTAAAACCAAACAACGACCCCCGGGTAGCCGGGGGTTTTTGGTATAGAAAAGATCCTCCGGGGAGGATCTAGCGGTAATCGAGGGCGACGAGGAGGGCCGACTTGGCGGCCATGAGCGGATACTCGGGAGCGTGACGGCTCACCACGCAGTGATCGCGAGCGAGTGCGAGCAACCGATGACGGTAGCCGCGGGCTAGAGCGGGATCCGCCTCGCGGACCATGTCGATCATGCGATCGATGGCCTCTCGGTAGAAGCTCGTCGGTTCGTGATGCACCGTAAGTGCCTTCGTCTTGAACTCCTCGGCCTCCAGTGGCAGGTGTCCGACGGCACCCGCCAGGTACACGAGCATGGAGTTTTCGCACTGATGGATCTCGATTGGGCTCTTCGCTCTCACTGCTTCACCTCCGGGAAGAGCGGCTGGAGCGGAATGAGATGCGCCCAGCCCATATACTCCTGGCCGGCATTCAGCCGTCGGCGGATGCGACGACGACGCTTGAGCTGCTCGACGAGCGGATTCTTGCGGGCCTGCTTCTTCGCTGCCATACGCTCCTCTTGGGCTGGGAAAGGACCCAGCGATATCTTTGCAGAATGAAGAACCGCACACAAGCATTGACGCATCGAGTTTATTTTGGCATATTTTGGCGGCCCTTCATGTCGTGTCTTGCACGACGCGCGAGGTGTAAGAAGGGCCGTTAGCTCAGCTGGTAGAGCGCTTCCATGGCATGGAAGAGGTCAACGGTTCGATCCCGTTACGGTCCACCACGTAAAAGCCGCGCCGAGAGGCGTGGCTTTTACGTAGTCGCGTGATGAGGAGCGAAGCGACGAATTTTACGCGACACTATACAACGCGGCTCACGTGGTGCGGCCATCCGTGGTTCGAATACCCAGCCGCCAGCTCCACCACACAAAACACCCGGCTCTTGCCGGGTGTTTTGTTTACACATTAAAAACCGCCAGTCGGTCTCGTTTAGTTCCGGTCATTCGATCGAGAAGCCTTTGCTCCGCGTGCGCGCGGCGCAGGCCCTTGTACATGGCCATGGCAGAGGATGGATCGGCAAGCGGCGTTCTTTGCATCCCCGAGACAAGATCATTCCAGTAGGAATACTCAGCCTCAACCATGACGGCATGTTCCGAAGGCCAATCAGCAAGCCAAGGAGCTGAGGGCGAGGCAACCGGGAGCTCTATCGACTCGATGGATTGCGTGACGACAACCTCGTCACTCACGAGTGGCACGACGGGTGACGATGCCTGAGCGACGACGGGCATACGTGGATCGCGACCTCGCACAGCGAGTTCCGACGCGATGAGCTCTTGCCGATCTTGCGCGGTCCCGTGCTCGCCATGCGACGCCCCGCGAACCTGTTCCCACTCATGCCACTCATCGAGCAACCGACGCGTGTCCCACTGGCTGAGGGCGATGCGTTGCAATCCGCGGCGGATACTCAAGAGCTCTGCGTCGATCGACCCAAGATCGGCACGCAGCTCCACATCACTCTCGTTCTTGAGCCGCTTTGCGTACCCTCGTAACTCGTGAGTGATCTCTGACGAAATCTCGCGCGCCTCTGTGAGCAAAACGTCGATCTCTGATCGCAGAAGCGTGCGTACCCCGGAGAGGCCCGCGTACCCTAAAGCTGGAGCTTGGCTGATACTCCGCGACTCGCGTTTTTTCTTGCCGCCGACGAGGCGCTTCAAGCGTCGCATCATACGACTATCGACGAATGGGATTTTGCTCTGGTGGACTCTGTACTTGGTCTTTAATCGGCTCCGGGAGCTCTCCCGTCGGAGCGATGGAGGCCTGGAGCGTCTCGAGGCGCTGCTTAACGGCCGCATTCTGCGGGAAGGCAGCCAGGAGCCGTTCAAGCTCGGCGATAGCCTCACGCTTTTGCCCGCGCTCTTCGTACAGCGCCGCAAGATACCAGCGTGCGTTTGCATTATTCGGATCGATGTCCGTGATGCTCTTCAGGAGCAAGGTCGCCGCATCTTTTTGATTATTGCGATAGTACAAAATGGCGAGCTCAAACCCAACGCCGATGTCCTTGCCATTGAGCCGCAGGACACTCTCGAGCGCAGCAACAGCGCTCGCCACATTGCCCTGACGTTCGTATGCGATACCAAGATAGTAGCGACTCGGAAGATAGTCCGGCTTTGCCTCGATGGCTTTCTTGAGTGCGCTGACGGCAAGGGCCAGGCTCTGCTCGATCTTGCCGGACAGTTCCGCGTGTTTGCTGCGATCCGCCTGCGCAAGGGCCTTTTTCAGTTCATCTGCTTGCTGCAAATACATCTTGCCCGTTTCGGAAAGAAAGACAGGGTTGTTTGGCTCACGTGCAGACGCCTCCAAAAAGGCGGCGATAGATTTTGTCTGTACTTCCGGCAGCACGCCTCCGATGGTCTGATACACAACGGCTTGATTGGCCCAGTTGTCCACGTTCGCTGGACCAAGCAAAACGGCACGATCAGCGTCCTTGGACGCTAAGGCAATTTCTTGGTTGAACCGATCCGCCGTTTGTGGCGTGAGACCCTGCTGCGCGATCGCTCCGGCCTTGATCAAATGCGCTTGAGAGAGGTTTCTGGGATAGATGTCCAAGAGCGGGTTGAGCGACTTGGCTCGACCGACCTTCGTGATGACCATGTCAATCGATTGTCCAGCGCGAAAGTCGCGAACCGCGGAGGCAAAGATGGACTCTGCCACCAACCGCTGACCCGTAAGCCACGCTAGTGAGATAGAAACCACGGCAACGATGACAAAGTCGGTCGAGATTGCTGCA
>CAYGDS010000014.1:0-12927 GCA_964348595.1 uncultured Gammaproteobacteria bacterium
GACGTTTGGTTGCGCTCGTCTCCTCGCACTCGCTGTCATTCAATACATTTGTCGCTCTCGTGAAGCCACTCTGTTCTCCTGATTTCGTATTGAACCTAATATTTGTAGCCGATGCCCCTAACGTACTCCCCGCATAACAACCTCCATACGGATGTCGCACTGTCGTGGCGTCATCCCCCGTCGTATCATCATCCGGCAATCCACCCGTCAGCGTCCCGCGACACTCACCCGTACACCAGCCCCAGTTATCTTGCAGCATTGTGCGTGGGGTGTAGTTACAGGAGTTGGAGGCCGAGTCGAAGCAGCCGCCGACGGGAGCCATGCCGGAAACACAGGTATCCCCAGGTGCGCAACCGGCATCGCTATCACAGGTACGATCTGGGTCGCGTGAGCAACGTGAGAGCAGTGTCGGGGAAAGATCGGTTGTTCCATCGGAACAGCGCGTAGCCGCGGGGGTGGGGTAGCCAGGATCGACAGCGGCAAGCGCTGCCACGCAATCTTCGCGCGCGGAGCACGTCGGTCGATCGAAGTTGAAGATATCGTGGATGATGAAACCATCGTCCGTCGGGCCGTAGTAACAAGTTCCAGCCGGGAGGAACGGCGTGCCGTCCGGCGACGTTGATCGACAGTCCGCGAGGCTCGCCTTCTCCTCCGCTCCACAGCGATACAAGTGCGCGAAGTCGAAGTAGTTTGCCTGACACGCGTCCGAGCTGTTGCCGAAGAGCGTGCGCACGTTGCACTTGTCCTCGATGTCCCCGATCGTGCAATTGTCGTCCGTGGTACACGTGCGCGCCGGATTACGGCTGCAGGTGCCGAGCGGCAGACAACGACCGGTTCCCGCCGGACAATCGGTGTCCGTCTGACAGGTGAGCCCGGCGCCACGGATCGGATCAGAGCACTCCTTTTGTACGCCACAGAACGGCTTGCGATTTTTGAGACGCGTGTCTTCGAGCCGCTGTTCGGACCCGTCACCCCAGTCGATGATAATTTGTCGAAGCGCCATTTGGTTGTGCGCGGCCCAGGCGTAGAACCGCAGCGTTGATTTATGGATACCACCGCCCACATTGATCGGCCCATCGGCCAAGCCGTTGAACGAGAAGGCATCCATACGCGAGATGGGGCACGAACCCGGCGAGGCGCACAAGCGCGTATCTGGAGCCGCGACACGCGGAGGCCGCGGATTGTAGTACGCGATGTGACGGAATGATGCTGGTGTGAGGCCCGAGCCCGAGAACCCTAAGAAGAGTGGTGAGTAGTGGCCAAGTGTCACATCGGTTGGCAAGGGATGCCCAGAGTTCGGATCGAGAGAGCCGTTTGCAGTCGCGTCGGTGATCTTGTAGGCGAACAGCCCACAATACTCGTCGCTCGGATCCGGACACAAGTCCGCCCGCGGCACGTACCCGCCGCTGTGGGTACAGAGGTTGTTGTCGAGATCCGGATCATCTGTTGTTGGGCTGCCGTTGGGCATGAGACACGCAGCCACGGGCGAGCTCCCCGATGAAACATCTCCGCATGAAGTGGCGTATGCACTCCGCGATGTGGCGTCAATAAAGATCCTGCAGGAGCGGTCTGCCCCGGCTCCAGGGTCGGCTACAAGACAGATCGCACCGTCGCGCACACCGCCAACGCAACGACCAAAGACCCCTTGTGTATTTACGGCATTTCCGCAGACGGAACGCGAACCCTCGGCTTCGCCGTCAAACATCGCACGGTCGAACGTGCAATCACTAGCCTCCTGACACGGGATCGCACGGCCATCAACGGTTGTGATTGCGCCAGCCCCTCCCTCGCCGCGAGTGTCGGCTGTTTGAACCTCTACGTCTAACGGAGTTCCCATCGCTCTGCTTACATCCTCAATGAGCCGGCCGACACCTGTCCCATACGGTCTGAACCAGCAGAATTTTCCTTTACCAACGTAATCTAGATCGCTTGGCGTACGACACTCTCCAGCAATCGCTACCGGACAGTCTGTACTTGCATCGCCGGGAGACTTGCAACTCCCAGCGGCCGTGTTGACGGCTCCGGTTGCACATTTGAAGGCATTGCGACTTGCCGCTTGGAACACCGTTACGTTGTCGTCAGCCGTCGTGCCGGCATCCGGCCCCCGGTATCGACCATCACCAAGCTCACTCCAACCAGCCGCTGTATCAAGTTCGCAGGCGACACGCAATGATACAGGATCCGGGCTCCCTCCATCTGCAAACGTGGCTGCCTTGCAGATATCGGGGTCGCTAGAACAGTCTATAGTTCGACTGATTCCGCGCGAGCATGCACTCAGATCAAGCTTGTCAGCAATGGACAATCGACCCTCGTTGCACACGCCATCCACACTACATTGACTGCTGTAATCAGAACCTCCAGGTGAATCAGTGATGCCTGAACCGGGCGGGATTGTCTCCGTGGCGCACTTCGTGCCTTTGAACGGTCCAGCAAGGCAGGCCTTGCTCGTTTTGAATACGGGCTGATACTGGAAACGATACACGCGATAGATACGCGCGAAGAGGTTCGAGAGGAACGTCCACTTGTCACGAGGGATGCCTTTTTCTCGGTAGTACGTCTGTGTTCCAGACTGCAGGAACGTCGGAGGTTCAAGTGGTGAGAAACCGGCGAGTTCGAAGCCCCCTTGAAACAGCGGGGATTCTCCAGCCGGGCCGGTGTTGAGCGCGCTCGAGAACGGAGCGGCCCGGAAGCTGTAGGCGATACCCGTCCCAGGCTCAACGAAGTCGCTCGCTTTCCACACACGGTCGGTGAATGCGGCATCCACACCCGTATTTGCACTCTTCACTTCCGCGAGTTCATTGCACACGTTTACAGACGCCGCCTCCACATTCATGTAGATGTATCGTTGATCACCGCCCGTGTCTCCTCCGCATGCCGAAACCCAAAATCCGACAAAGCGCCAAGGCCCTTGGACCTCCGACGGCACGAGCGAGCCATCATCCAAGGTATTTTCGGTGAACGACTCGAATACGGCACGGATGGAGAAATACGGTTTGCTGTCTTCACACGTGGATACGAATGGATCGCGTCGTAGGTCCATCAAATTCCGAACTACGTCACGTGATGCTTCATCAGGTGGATAGATCCCTATGAATTTCTGCGGTTCTTGCGCGGCGCGGTAATTCGATTCCCACGTCTTGAAATAGCACGTACCGGATTCGTTCTCCTGGTCTGTGTCCCCGTCATCATCGCCCGCAACACAAGGCATGGTTACGATATCCCCACTCGGTTCGTTCCTCATCGTGAGCACCGCCTCGCTCCCACGAGTAATATACGGGTTGTATTTGCTGTAGAGCTCGCGGCGCCAGGCGGATTCACCTTGCTCTTGGGAGCTCCCATCGCCGTAGTTGACTGTCGGCATGTTATCGACCCACTCAGCCTGGTATCCGCAAGCCAATCGTCCGATTTTGCGGTTCGAAGCCGGATCGACTTTGAAATAGCTCAAACCCGTATCGGAGAGCGTCTGCGCGGCTGTTGACGAGTTCCCACCAAAACCCTGCAACATCAAGTAGTCATTCGTTCGAAAAAAGGTTTCCGTGTATCCGGCGCCCGCGTCAACCAAGCGCACGGCACCCACATCAAGAGCATCGCCCTGCGGGTCGTCAGCCGCCTCACATGCGAGCGCGGTCGGATACCGACTCACGACGGCCGAAACCCCAAGAAGCGATGGTGTCCGCCAGTCGCATTCGTCCGGAGCGCACCGATTGTCCGGCGAGACCCATTGCTCGTCGAAGTCCATGCGCGACATACGCCCAGCAAAACGGCAGGACCCCGCTCCTCCATCCAGGAATTGCCCATAATAGATGTCGAGTGCGGATGGCTGCGAGAGCGCTCCGAAAAAGGCAAACGGGTCAAGGAAGCCGAGCAAGACTAGCTGTTCGTCCGATAGACGACGTGATCGAATTTGATCGAGTGGCAAGAATGGATATGCGCACTCGGTGTCGCCGTTATAGCGCTTGAAGTACGACTGGCTCAGTTTGAGCGTCACGGGCTTGCGCGAAGCGGAGGCACAGTAGTACTGACCCGAGTTTTGTGGCGGCAGGTAGCCGGCCGTGGGTTGGTAGTGGAAGGTGTCCTTGTCGCCAAAGAGAATCGGCGTTGGGTTCCACGTGAGACATGGTTTGCTTGCCTGGTCCGCTCCCATAAACCGTGCTTGGTCGCGCTCGAGACATTGTCCGAACACGCCGCGCACGATCTCGAGTCGGCTAAAGGCTACACATGTACCGCCCCCTTCGAGCGGTCCACAAGTCTGCGACTCGTTCGCCGCGAGCACGCCCTCGCTCAAGCTCTCCCCTGCCTGACCGCCGACGGTCGTCGAGATTTTGAACACGGTGGACGGCAAGCACGACTGACCTGCACGCGGGCCGCCGAGACAAATGCCGGGCGGCACGTTTTGCGTGAGCGGCGCGTAGAACTTGCTGCCGGAAGCACCGTAATCCGCGCGCTTGTAGGTGCAGGCGCAATCCTCGCCAAATTCGCACGTGTTCGCGCTCTGGAACCCTTCGGCCTTGGTCACGGCCAACGGAGGTGTCTTTGAGAAATCCCACTCCGTGACAAACGCATTTGGGAACGCGGCGTCGGCTTGCGGATATGCGCGACATTCCGGTGGCGGGAATGCGTTCGTGAGGGTTGAATCAATCTTTGGATCACTCAAGGTGAACTTGGTAGAAACGTTCTGGAAGTCGGCCGCGTCAGATTCTGCGTGAACTGGGAGGTAGCACGGGAATGGCTTTTTCGTTCGGAAGCTATCCACCCTTTCCGTTTGCTTGTAGTACCCAATGATGCCCGTCTGAATATGCTGGCAGAGCTTGAGATCCGTGTTGGCGAGGGCGACGGGTGTGCCATCAAGGATGCGGGCCGCACTCAACCCTGGAACTTCAACGGGCGCGCCGGATGTACGGTCCACGAGAATCGGGACGCGCGCAGCGAGGCGGTAATCCTGCGCGAAGCGGAATTCGTTCCTCTGAACATTATTCGCTCCATCGGCGCCGACGCGCGCGCTTACAAGGTCCGGAACGAGGAACGCGTTTGGAACGGTGTAGCCGGCGTAGTCGTTCGTGCCGAGACCAACTTCGCGTGAGACGTAGCGGTTCACATCAAAGTACGCCCCTTCGGTCAAGATCGGCTCCGTGCTCGTCGTGCCGCGATCCACGTAGTTCGAACAGAAGATATCGCCGGGGACGCTCGAGACCTTGTCGCAAAGCGCGAGGTTGGTACACACGTCGCGGTAGCGGTTCGTGGCGGCATCAAACACGGTTTCCGCACTCTGACACCCAAGCCATTGCGAGCAGTCGCGATCGATTTGGACTTTGACGAGCATGTTCGCGTCCGTGGTCGTGACTGCACCCGTTGGATAGGACGCTTGGCACGCCGCATCACCCGGATTACGTGAACAGTCCACCGGTGGCGTTGGCTGGAATCCGTTTTGTTCGTATTTCTTGTAGCTTGCCGCCACCGAGTAGTTGAGCGACGGATTACTCATGTCACGCAAGAGCACACAGCCGCGGCCAACGTCGACGTTGCCTGCGCACGTGCGCGTATCGAGCTGGCTGTTGTTGATGAAGAAGTACGGGCGGCCACTCTCGCGGTACACCGGGTCAGACGTGTCATTCGTATCGCGGAACTCCGTACACTCCGACGCCTCGCGCGGACACAGCCCGCCCCACCCCTTGTATCCTGGATCTCCGCGGCGCGAGAGGCCAAAGAAGCTCCCTGCTTGGCGATTGCCTGGTTCACACGGATAATTGGTGCCCTGCCTGAACCAGCCAGCGTAGACGGCTGAAGGGAGACCGACGAGCGCCGCATCGCCCGGGAAGTCCGAGGCCGAGAGGCGTACGCCCTCCTTGTATTCACAGATGTGCGTTTGGGGATCACGGAAATAATCCTTGGCTCCCGCATACGTGTACTCCTCGCAGAAGTTTTCTGATGGACGACAGAGCGCCTGATCGTATTGCCGAATGTCATCGCGATAGTAGACGGTCTCGAACGAATCGATGCGTGTGCGATCGACAGAGTACTCAGCCTTGCCAAACGCGCGACAGGAGGCGTTCTCTTGGGTGCAGAGTTTGGAGCGCTCGTAAATGAGGTACCGCATGCGATCCGCGGGTCGCATGGTAGTGGAGGTAGGGTAAACGTCAGGGCCGTTGTTCACCAGGACGGGCGCGCTGTCGCCTTGGACGAATGACTGTGACCCGACCGCATCGGAGTTGCGCGTATCGACCCAGGCGCGACAGCCAATGGCTTCCGCGCGGCACAGCGATGTAAAGCGGAACGCGTTCACGCGATTGTCGAAGCGATCATCGTAGGCGCGGCAGCCAAGCATGGCTTGCGGCTCCGGCGCACCAAACGGACTACGATCGCACTCCGCCGGCGTGTTCCATGTGCGATTGATGACATACGCCACGTCTTGCACGCGGCTCACCTGGATTTCGTCGATGAACACTGTTGGCACGCCTGAGCCGCCGCCAGGACCATCGGTAAAGGTGAAGGTGACACGGCTCGTACTCGTGCCCGAGGCGCCGTTCCACAGCCCGATGACAAATCGTTGCCAGTCCGCGCCGAGGGTCACCGAGCCCACGTTCGTACCGGGTTCGGACACAATTCCGGAGATGGAAAGTGTTGCAACGGCATCTGTGCGCGCCGGCGCCTTGGCCCAGAAAGTTACGCGGTAGAGTCCATCCGCTTGCGTAGGTACCGGGACGACGGAACGCGTAATTCCAGCGGCGGGTTCAACGCGGTACGAGGAATCGCCGACAAGCAAGGACTCGGAAGAAATTTCGCCGCCAGTGAATGCGCCCGCGCCGGATCGGAAATCTTGCGTGAGAACATTTTGGACATTGCCCGCGCCGGCGCCCGTAAACGCGCGACATCCCGCAAAGCGCGCCTGACAGGTTCTCGATTCGGGTACGAAGGCTTGATAGACGCACTCCCCTGTCGACGCATTGAACGCGCCGCCGGTCTTGATACAGTCGTCGACCGTTGTACGGGTGAGACGCCACGACGTACACTGTTCCGTCGACAACACGGTGTGTGAGTAGAAACGATAGAAAACCGTTCCAGCAGAGTCGTAGAATTGACGACAATCTGGATCGACGCCCGTGCGCCAGAGGGACTCGTTACACGTACCAGGTTCTTTGACCGTGGTGGAACCTGGCGCACGCTTCACGAGAATGAGTGGTCCCGAGCCGGCTCCCGTTTCGCTCACAAGGCTCCAGGTGCGCAGCTGGAACCCGGTCGTGTCGGATCCCTCCCAAGTGAAATAGGTTTGTGTGTTCGCACTCGGCCGTTGACAGGTACGGAGATAATTGAACGCCTGTGTTTGTTCGCCACCCGCAGACGCCGCTTCGACATTTGTGAACGTTTCGCATCCAACATCGACTTGCGAGCATTGCTGACCCGTCCGCGCGATGAAGTAAGAAGAAGTGGCGTCCGTCGGGTCATCGAATCGCTCGTCCGGATCTTGTATGAGATCGAAGGACGATGGCGCCTTGCGATACTCCGAATATCCCACACAGCTTTGCGGGCAGAGATCGTTCGCGGACAAGATCGCAGGAACCTCCGGGCCACCGGCGATATCCGTATACCCCTGACAGCCGGCATCGACCTGACGACAAACCTTGGCGAATTTTCCACAGGCCTCAACGTCGGTCGCCTCACCCTTACATTGATAATCGTCTGGCGCTACCTTCATGTGGACGACAGGGAGGTCCAAGTTGAGCCCATCCTTGAACGCGGTGGCGAATTGCCCCTCCTCAAGTTGCACGGCATCGATGAGCGCCGAGCCTGCGCCGGAGACTTGCACGCGCGCCGTCACAGCAGCGGCGTTCGCGAGATACGTACATTCAAAGCGACGCCAGCTAGTGGTGAGCGCGTCCGACGTAACGGCTGGCGCGTCTTCTGTTAAGCAGCCGCTACTCCGGAAGTCGCGTGACATTTCCGCATCGGTGATCGCAACGCCATTCGCCTTGAGCTGCATGATCCGTGCGCTCGCACTGTTGCCCGGACCCGCATCTCGACCGCGCGCGTAGAAGGAAACGGTATAGATATTTCCAGGTGTGCTCGAGACATACTGCGAGTAGATCGTGGCTCCGGACCCAAGGAGCGAGGCGCTACCCGTGAACCCAGGCGATCCAACGGTCACGCTTTCGACCGTTGGCGCGGATGGCGACCATGAATCCACGACCGCGGGCGCGCCGGATTTGCGTTCAAATGACGGATTGAGGAGAAGATTGAGTGAAGATCCTCCGACTTCGGCTGCGAGGAGTTTTGTGCATCCTTCCTGATTTGCGGCACACGATTTGAGCGTGCTGTCGAAATACATCTTGGTGCCTGTTGTGATGGAACCGAGCCAGTTACCGTTCGCCGTACGACCGACGGAATATTCGAGACAGCCGACATTGTCGGCACGACAGACGGAATAATCGAGCGTGTTTCGGAGATACGACACGGCTCCTCCCGAACGTTTCGCGTAGGTTCGACAACTCGCGTAATTCGCAGAACATTCCTCCGCGTTGAATCGATACACGTTTTTCTCTGCGACGCAGTAGCCGTAGCCGCCGACGCACTCGCCGCGATCGTTGCGACTCAAGCAGGTTTGGATATCACGACATTCTTCGCGGCGCTGCGGGAGACGACCTGTGAGCAAGGTCTCGCCGAAACCCGTAAGTTGGCACTGCTGTGCAAATGACGTGATGACCCAGTTTGGATCGACGAGCTTACACCATGGATGCTCGGCATCGCGTTCTCCGGAAGGGCTGCACTGCGCAAAGGCATCGACCACTTCTTGCAGCGTGACGCATCCCGCGGCGCTCGAACACCGCGCGACGTTTTCCGGCATGTTGGCGGCGAATTCGAATCCGACAGGCAGAATGCGGAGCACACGCAACTTCTGCAGGTTCGCCGCGCAGTACGCATAGCTGAAACACTGCGGGTCGAAGTTTTCTCGCACGCTCGATGCGGGGATAAGCCGCCAATCGCCGTGCAGGAGATTGTTCTTCAGGGCGTCCTGGATGGTGACATTGCCCTCGACGCCTTTACGAATGGCCTGACCGAAGTTTTGGTCGATGGCACAGTTCCACAACCCGCGCGTTTGTGGACAGGCGATCAGTTCAGAAACGATTTCAATGTCCGAGGTTTTGACCAAGGTAACGTTTTTGAGATCGATATTCGCACGCCGCGCATCCGTTTTGCCCGCGACGGAGACGGAGTCTACGGTGATCACGCTCGGCGCCGAGGCCTCGCTAAAGTCGAACGCGCCGACCAAACCTCTCTCGAACACACGCTGCATGAGCTTGGACCCGAGGGTGTTGAGAAACACGGAGGCGGTGTACACGGCGAGCTGAGTCGGCCCCTCTTGAAAGGCGTTTTGTAAAATGATGTTCCGCTGCTGCGACTCATCCGCTTTCGGCTGCTTGACAAGGCCGGCTTCGATATCTTCCTGAACAACCGAGGACGGCGTTTTGACATCGCCAGAAATAATGCCTTCGACGGCCTTGAAGCCTTCTCCTTCGCCACGCGTTTGCGACGCCTTGGTGATCTCGTCCGTCACGCCGGAGATGGATCGACCCAGAATAGAGCCCGTGATACCGAGCTCGCTGCCACCCGGGCTGAACTCAACGTTGAGATAGTCACGGACTTCTGCATTCGAGAGCGTCGTATACAAGTTTTCGTAATTGTTCACGATTTCCTGGAAATCGCACCGAGGCCTTGGCCGTGAGAACCGACCCGCCCCGCCGGGGTTCGACGCACCGAGCGACAATTGGATGTTGAGCAGCTGCTGCGGGATCTGCGGTCGGCACAGGTCGAAACCGATGTCATCGAAAAATTCTGCTTCACCGATAGACGCGATAAGCTCACCCGCTGCATCCTTACCAATCTGTTCCATGTACGCACCAAATCCCTTTTCGTACACCAAAGCCCCCTGTCCTTTTCCGCCAGAGGCGAGATAATTGGCCGCATCGTACGCGAGCTGGCCCAAGAATTGCTGCGCGACGTTGAAGAAGGCGACGACACCGGCGCGAGTCAGTTGCGTCAAGATGCCGTCCACAACCCCGCCGATTGAATCAGCGACATCGCTCGTGACCGTGACGGGAAGCCCCGCTGCCGGGACACTCTTGGCGGCAGCTACGATGGGATCAGTTGCAGCGTGTATGGGGGATGCCTGTTGCACGAACAACCCCGACACCACGATGACGATGCATGCGGTGTATTTCCAGCGATTCGGGGAGCGGTGCGTCATAGCGAGATCTTATGGAGCGGTAGATGTGGCTTGGGTCGATGTAGCCTGTGAACCCTGGGCGCCCTGCGCCTGCGCGGCGCGAATCTGGATGACTTGGGTGTACGCGGCGCGATAGACCAGCATCACATGTTCATCCGTGAGGGCCACGAGGCTCTCTGCGGGAACGAGTCCGTTTTGAGATAGGAGTTCCCGAATCGCGTTCGGTGAGAGGCCGGTTGGATCTGGAGCCGTCGCGACAAAGTTTGCCGCACCTTTCACGCGCGGATCATTCGCACCGAGCGCGCCCGCCATCGCCGAATTGTAGATGTCGCGTGATTCGAGAAGATCCGCAAAGGTGCTTGAGGTATTGCGCAGCGGAGAGGCGTCAACGATCGCGAGACAGTTTTGGCCGATCGGACAGTTGGGATTCTGCCCCTGAGCGATTTCGATCGCATCGGGCACACCATCGGAATCTGTGTCGGCGAGATAGGGTGACGACCGATAGAGATACAGCTCGGCGTAATCGCTCAAACCGTCGCGGTCTGTGTCTTTCGATTTGGAGCGCTCGAGTTCTTCGGAACGCTCCTTATGCTTCGCGAAGATTTTCTGTGAGGCTGTTACCGTTGCGTTTGGCACACGGAACGGCGCGTGCAGGTTCGATGCGATGTACCAAACAGAGAGAACGAGGGATACGGATCCGCAAAAACCCAAGACGCTCGCCGAAAAGCGCTGTTCTGAAGACAGAGAGATCCACCACTCTCTCAGACCGAGGCGTGGCATGTATCTATAATAACACGTGGGCCTGGGCGCGCGCTACCAGGAAAGGTGCTAGTTCTGTGGAAAAATCACGCAACGATCAACCAATCCATCCGCTCGTCCCATGGACGGCACACGAGGGGGGCCTCATGCAAGTTTTTTTGCAATGTGACACCGACCCGCAACCACGTTCGTGGGATCTGCGCCAGAAAACGGTCATACCATCCCACTCCGCGGCCGTGACGGGCCCCAAATCGGTCGAATGCGGTGCCAGGGACCAGGATATATACCTTCGTTTCGAGGGGAAGAGCTTGGATCCACTCGTCTGCAAGGGCCAAGGGATCGATATCGGCGCGCGGCGGGACCGTTTTCCATGGTCGGAGTCCACGCGAACGGACGATCTCGAGCATCGTGGGGTCCGGCTCGTCGTGCAACGGCTCATACCAAATCCCAAACCACGCTTGCGTGATCGGCGGGTTTCCGATAGGGATAGGTGGAATCATATGGAGATCATACCAGTGCGGACCCGAGTTATGCGCGCGGGTGAGTCCCTGAAGGTTTTCGTCTTAGAACATGTTCCAGCTTTACAGCCGGGGGATATTCTTGCCGTCACTTCTAAAATCGTCGCGTTAGCGGAGAATCGGGTCATCCCGCCAGGATTCGACAAGCGAAAAGAGATTCAGAGCGAGAGTGAGGAGACGCGCGAAACGCCCTGGTGCCTGCTCACGCGTCGCGGAAGTGACTGGTGTGCCAATGCAGGAGTAGATGAATCGAATGCGAACGACTCGCTTATTTTATTACCAAAGGATCCAAAACGATCCGCTCTCTCATTACACCAAGATCTCTCTAAAGCATTTGGCATCGACGCGTTTGGAATTCTTCTCACAGACACCCGTATCGTCCCCTTGCGCCAAGGAACGATGGGCATGGCGCTCGCCTGGAGTGGTCTCGAACCAATCCATAATTATATTGGCAGTCCAGATCTCTTTGGCAGAGAGCTGAAGATGACAAAGTCGAATCTCGTGCATGCACTCGCGGCGGCAGCGGTTCTCGTCATGGGTGAAGGCGCGGAATCTGTGCCGATAGTAATCATTCGCAACTCCGGAGTAACGATGAACACTTCCGCGGCGGGGACGGTGGAGGACGTAGCTGTCCTCCCCGAGGACGACTTGTACCGTTTTGTGTATCGTTGCGAAAATCCCGCCGAGGGTTGACAATGCCTTCAATTCGTGCAATATACATATGCACATTCACCGAAAGAAAGGCACATCGGTCATGAAGAAGAGTTTCGTGATGCCATTGTTCATCGAAATCGCCCATGAGCTCGGCTTCACGTTCGAAGTCGAAGAGCGCTATGGCTATGTCGCGCGACTTCTCCTTCCGGATGGTCGCACGCGCTATCTGCGCAACACGGTGTTCGACTTGAACGGCGCCGGGGCGACCGAAGTCGCGAAAGACAAGGACTACGCCGCATATTTCCTTGTGCGCAGCGGGTACCCCGTTCCCGAGGGCGAATCCTTCCACACGCGCGAGTGGGCGAAGAAGATCAAGAGCTCACGCACGCCCGAGATGGCGTGGTGGTACGCGCACTCGCTCGGACTCCCGGTCATCGTGAAGCCGAACAGCAAGAGCCAGGGCTCGGGCGTCTCGCTCGCGCACAACAAGCGCGAGTTCATGTCGGCGGTCGCGCGCGCGTCCAAGAGTGAGCGTGTGTTCTTGGTCCAGCGTCCCGTACAGGGACGCGACTATCGCATCGTCGTGCTCGATGGAGAGGTAATCTCGGCGTACGAACGCCTGCCGCTCACCGTCACGGGCGATGGACGGTCCTCGGTACTCCAGCTCCTCAAGCGAAAGCAGAAGGCGTTCGTGCAGGAGGGTCGTGACACCGAGATCGACTTCAACGATCCGCGCATCACGCAGATGTTGCGAGAGATGAAGCTCACGCGCGCAAGCGT
>CAYGDS010000015.1:0-12853 GCA_964348595.1 uncultured Gammaproteobacteria bacterium
AAGGGAGTGAGCTCGACGAACAGCGTGCGCGCATCGAGACCGATGGCCTTGATCTGCACGACGCCGGGGAGGCTGTCGTAGACGAGGAAGCGCCGCGAGCCGTCGCCGGTGAGGAGCTCTCGACCGAGGAAGTGCTGTTGGCGGACGTGGCACTCGTGCCGTGCGTCCGGTTGCTTGTATGCGAGAAGAGCGAGGTGGATCTGCTGGCCGAGGAGGCTCATTTCCTGCGGAAGATTCGAGCGGTTCGACACGGTTTCCTCCATGTCTGCGAAAAGGCAGACCGGCAACCGTAGACGATTTTGACCCTGCTGTCAAGGGGTATTGCCGCACTTCCCGTGACTTGCTTTGGATTACAAAAAATGCTAAACTTTGCCCATATGCGAAACATGCCAAGCATGGAGGATTTGAAGAAGGCGGCCTCACCCGCTGATCTGGCCGCTTCCAAGCGTGCATCAGGAGTGGAGCGTAAAATTTCGAAACCGAAGAGCCCCGAGGAAATCATGGCGGAGGAGGGTACCGTGGAATCCGTTCCCGTCGATAAATTCGAAGATCGACGAGCGGCTTATCTTGCGGCAAAGAATGCGGTTTTGGAGGGCGAAGGTGTGCCAGAAGGTATTGAGTCCATGGCAGATCTTCAGAAGCTTGCAGCGAGGAAGGATACGGTTAGGGTTGATGATATTCGAAAGAGCATCGAAAAGCCGAATTGATTGGCGAAAAGAAACGCACAAAGTCCCGCCCAGGCGGGATTTTTGGTTTTCAATTATAGTATCTGGGCATGAAATCCCTGAAGGTTCTCGGCATTGAAACGAGCTGTGATGAAACCGCACTAGCCATCTTAGATGTCAGATGTCAGAACTCAGATGTCAGAAGAGTTCAAGTCAAAG
Organism: uncultured Gammaproteobacteria bacterium; assembly: GCA_964348595.1. Lineage (GTDB taxonomy): Bacteria > Patescibacteriota > Patescibacteriia > 2-12-FULL-60-25 > 2-12-FULL-60-25 > CAYGDS01. The sequence continues at coordinate 885 of CAYGDS010000015.1, forward strand.
AGAATTTGGTTTCGTCGCAGGTGCCGATTCATCGGAAATATGGGGGTGTGGTTCCGGAGGTGGCGGCGCGGACGCATGTGGCGGAGACGGTCGCGTTTTTGACGGAGCTCGTGCCGAATTTCAATACGTTCGATCTCATCGCCGTTACGACGGGTCCCGGGCTTGCGACCGCGCTGCGCGTCGGGCTTGAGGCGGCGCGCACGCTCGCTTTCGTTTCTGGGAAGCCCATCATCGGCGTGAATCACTTGGAGGGACATCTCGCGAGTGCGTGGCTCGATCCGCAAAATCGCAAGCGTTGGAAGTTCCCGATGCTTGCCCTCGTCGTCTCCGGCGGTCACACCGAGCTCGTGCTGATGAAGAACTTTGGGAGCTATCGCATCGTCGGCGCAACTCGAGACGATGCGGCCGGAGAGGCCTTCGACAAAACGGCAAAGCTTATGGGCATGCCTTATCCGGGCGGGCCCGAGATCGCGAATCTTGCCCTCTCTGGAGACCCCGCCGCCTTCGACCTCCCGCGGCCCATGTTGAAAGACCCCGGTCTCGACATGAGTTTTAGCGGTCTCAAAACGGCCGTGCGCCTTGCGTGGGAGCCGTGGAAAGCTGCGTCGCCTGAGCGACGTGAGGCGGCGAAGCGCGATCTTGCGGCGGCTGTTCAACAGGCGATCGTCGATGTGCTCGTCGAAAAAACCATGCGTGCCGTAAAGAAGTACAAAGTCACGGGCGTCCTCCTCGTCGGCGGCGTCTCCGCCAACACGCTCTTGCGTGAGTCTCTGGGATCAAGGATCAGGGATCAAGGATCTGAAGTCGCCTTTCTGCCGTCGGACAAAAGGTACATCACGGACAATGCGGCCATGATCGCAGCGGCGGGGGCGTGGCGTTATCTGAAGGGCGAGCGCCATGATTGGAAAAAGCTCGACGCGAAACCGGAATGGGACCTATGAAATACATCGTTTCGAAAATGGATGACTGGGACATCGTCGCGCGAGCCATCGTAGAGCGTCTGACGCCCGGCACCATCGTCACTTTGTCCGGACCGCTCGGCGCAGGAAAGACGACGCTCGTTCAAGCACTCGCTCGCACGCTCGGTGTGAAGCGCATTCCTCGCAGCCCCACGTTCTCCCTGGTCAGGAGCTATCGCCTGCCGACTACGTCCTCCCGCCTAAAGCAGCTCGTGCACGTAGATGCCTACCGAATCGAAAAGGGGAGTGACGCGCTCGCCTTGGGTCTCGACGAAGCCCTGATCGTACCCGGTGCCGTCGCGGTCATTGAATGGCCCGAGCAGCTCCGATCCTTCTTGAAGCGATTTCATGGCCAGAAAATCGAGGTGACGATTGACCCGGAAGAACGGACTGGTGTTCGACGAATTCGTGTGACCTAGCCCCATGGGCTTGACGGCCCACCTAAGTTCCATTAGGCTCCATATTTATGCGGTCTTTCCACAATTGAAAGGAGGCAAGCCATGGGTCGCGCTGCCCGTCAGAAGAGCGCATCGCTGTATGTGAGCACGAATGCCATCAACCGGCTTCGTCAGTTCACGGGGTTGCCCAAGGTGCATTCGAGATACGATCAGACATCCGAGGAGCATCACCGGGACACCGGAGTGATCATGCACGGCATTCGGTCGAGCGTCCTGCTCCCACACGAACTCCGGATCTTTTTCGGAGCCCCCAAGCCGCATCAGATCAGCTTGGCACGTCGCGTGCTCGGGAAGGAGGCCTCCCTGGCGCCGCGCGCGTGGGGAGATTGCTACTACGACGGTCAGTACGTCTACGTCGTCAACGCGAATACGGTCGTGGATCTCTTCCCGCCGGATGACGTCGTTCGCGGGAAGCTCGATGATTTCTTCAACCAAGAGCGCCCCGTGCTCGCGGCGACGGCACCACCAACGGTTGACGAATCTGGGGTCATCAGTCGTGAGCGACTCGGCACATTGATGCGGCACAGGGTGCCAGCAAACGTATCGCTTCCCGCCCCGATCGAGATCCTCGTAGCCGCTCCGTTCGGCACCTTGGGGCTCGAGCCCGATCGGGCGATTGTCGCCGAGTGGGTCATGCGATCATTGCACTTGCCGCAGAGTTGCGCCGTCGATCTCTGGCTCGCGCATCCGTTCAAGTCTTACCTGACGGAATTCGGGGCGTGCACGCCTCCAACGGCGGTCTGTCACGTCCTGTCGGATCCATGGGACCGCAGCACGGGCGACACGCCTCGGCATGCCATCGGAGAGTTTCCCATGATGCTCCAGCCCAACACACGCGCGCTCGTCATCGCCGATCGTGACACGGCTCATCTATTGCTCGCGCATGTGCTCGGCTCCGAGGTGCGGATCACGCACGATGAGCAAGAAGCAGTCCCCGGTCGCGTCTTCGCGATCGATCCGCGCGCGCACGAAGCTCGCCGCCTCACCTCCTACCGACTCCGCAACCCCTGAACCTTACGGTCAGGGGTCTTTCATTTTTTGGTTTCTTCTCCGGTCGAAGGTTCAAAGATTTCCGAATCCACATTTGCCGCCTCGAGTACCTCGTCAACGGTCGTGAGACCATCGAGGGCCTTGAGCAATCCATCCTGCGCCATCGTGAGCATGCCGTGCTTGGACGCGATTTGTTGAATCTTATACTCAGACACGTCACCTCCACTCAACACAATCTCCTCGATGTCGGGCGTCATCGTAAAAATCTCGTAGATGCCCACGCGGCCCTTGTAGCCATCATCGGTCGGGGTCACTTTGTTGGGGTCTGGTTCCATGAATGTGAGCTTGTCCACGTCGACGGTGTATCCAGAAGCCTTTGGGATATTCCCCAGGATCTCTTTCACCTGCTTCAATTTCCCCGGAGGAAGCTTGGCGGGCACGGCCATGTCTGGTTTTAATCGGCGAACGAGACGTTGGCCAATGATCGCGTTCAACGCGGGAGCGAGCAGGAACGGCTTCACACCCATCGAGAGGAAGCGGGGGATCGCGCCCGCGGCGCTATTCGTATGGATGGTTGAGACCACGAGGTGGCCCGTGAGCGCGGCTTGGATCGCAATCTCCGCCGTTTCTGTGTCGCGGATTTCTCCCACCATTACGATGTCGGGATCCTGACGCAGAATGGAGCGGAGTCCTTTTGCGAAATCATAATTCTTGGAGTGATCCACCTGGCTTTGATTAATCCCCTGGAGTTTATATTCGATCGGATCCTCGAGTGTGATTATCTTCACGTCCTCGCGATTGAGTTTTTTGAGGATGGCATAGAGCGACGTCGTTTTTCCCGAGCCCGTCGGACCCGTGGTGATGATCATGCCATTGGGTTTTTCGATTTCCGACGTGAGTCGTTCGAGCGCGAGTCCGCGGATGCCGAGTTTATCGAACTCAAGCGCGATGGATTTTGGACGCAAGAGGCGCATGACGACAGATTCGCCAAAGGCGGTGGGCAAAAAGCTCACGCGGATGTCGATCTTCTCGTTGGTGAGATAAATCGTGATGCGGCCGTCCTGTGGAATATCCTCTATGTTGATTTTGACTCCGGCGAGTAACTTGAGGCGGCCGATCATTTGCTTCCATGCCGTCTTCGGTAAGGTGGCGGCATCTTTGAGACGCCCATCGATGCGCATGCGGATTTTGACATCCTCTTCCTCTGCCTCGACGTGCACGTCGGATGCGCCGCTCTTGAGCGACGCGCCGATCATGAGGGTGATGATGTCGGTAGTACTCACCGTCGCGATTTTGGCTTGGAGCTCGGTCCAATCGGAGATTTCTTTTTCATATCGCGCGAGGTCTTCTTCTTCGATGCGATAGCCGTAGATGATCTCCTTCGGAATCGGGAGCTTCTCGTAGAGCTTGAGGGCTATCTCCAAACTGTCTTCTGAGATCAGGTAGGTTTCGACGTTTGCATGCTGGTCTTTCGCGAGCTGTGCCACGATACGCTCTACATCTTTGCCCGGCTCTGTCGTGCCGATGCGGATCTGACCTGACAAGGCGAAAAACGGTACGACGTGGAGTGCGGTCGCGATGTCTCGTGTGAGAAGTGAGAGGGCCTCCGGGGCTATCGGAAAGCCGCGCAAGACGATGTAGGGGAGTCCGAGCTTCGCCGCGCGCTCTTGCACCATCTGTTCCTTTTCTTGGAGCTTGATCGCGCCCATGCGCTCCTCAAGTTTGGCTGCCGTCGTCGGCGCTTTTCCCGTTGCCGGCTTTTTCCCCGCAGGGGCCGGAGCCGTCGGTGCGGTTGTCGTAGCCCCAGCACCAGCCGCAGGCGCTTTTGCGGCCCGGGCCTTTTTCAAGAGGTCTTCAATGCTCGGCATACATCAACTAGGGTTTAAGGAAGGCGTGCATCCAGCGATGGATTTTGGAGACCACGCCCCCTTCACCTAGTCGGAGGAACAAGCGGTGCCAGGCGGCGAATTGGAATGTCACGGTGAACCCGCCGGCGGTGAGTATAATCACGAAAAAGAGAATGGTGGCGACCGACCAGCCGAGCGTCACGAGCCCGGTTTGTCCGAGGAGCGCGGCGGCCATGATCACGAGGACGATGGGAATGCCGGCCATGGTGAAGGCGAGGAAGCCGGCACCAAGCACGGCGGCGCCAAAGAGGAATAGGATGAGCGCGAGCTCGAGGACGGCGAGCCAACCTTGTTTGAGCATCTGGACTCCGTGCTCGAGGGCCTCCGTCACATGCGCCTCTTGGAGGATGATCGCGTTCAATGCAAAGAAGTGAATGGCGGTGAGCGCAACGACGAGCACCATGTAGAGCAGGCTTGTGCCGATGAAGAGCGCGATCATGCCGACCTCGGATCCGGCCACCGCGCGGCTCCAGGGGAGGATCATGAAAAACTTACCGAGCCAGATGAGGCCCAAGGTGATGAGGTTGAGCACGAGGATCTTGCCAAACTCGCGTGCGCCGACCGTGAGGCACTCCTGGAACTGTGGTCTCCGACCGCGCACGCGGCCGCCGAGACCAAACACGAGGGCTCCTTGGCAGATGACGGCGAGTCCTAGGATGGCTCCGACGAAAACGAGGGCAAAGAGGATGCTTTGGATGGATCCGATCGCGGGCATGATGCCGGCTGCTCCGGTGACCTTGAGCCAGGCTTGCTCGATCGGGACGGGCACATCCGCCGACATGATGCTACTGCCAAAGCGGCGCACGTGGCGCATGGTCATGAGGATGGTGTCGTAGATGCCACCGGTGTGGAGCAGGCTCGCGACGATCGCGAAGGGCCAGAGCCAGCGGTCCTGCCACGCGCTTTGGAGTGCGGAGGGGACAATGTCTCGATACAGAGGGCGCAGAGCGTTTTTGTTTTTACGGATCATACGATTGCCTTAAGAATATCATATAGAAAAGCCCCCGACGAGTTTGTCGGGGGCGGGTGTCGTCAGTCGCTGTTATCGCGCCGCTCGTGCCCGCTCATCGCTTGGAGGACGAGATAGGTTTGAGCGGCTTTTGAGCCCATGCTCGCGGCGTGTTCCACCGATTCCGGGTGCATACGCACACCGCCACCAAGCGAACGATGAGGCTTCAGCGCAAGCTCCCTGAGCTTGTCCATACTCGCATCGTCCATGAGGAGATCGAGATTCGGTGCTCGTCGGAGGAGCAGCATGTCGAGCATGTCGAGTCCCATCAGAATCTCGACGTACCGCGGCCGATGTTGCCTGAGTGGCGTTCGACCGATCAGTGGTTCGTGCCAGCCGACCTTGTGATTCCAGCAGAGCCTGATGAGCTCGCTCAGGAAGTCGGAGACAATATCGGCGTGGTGGCCCGTGGGAGACGGAAGATTCTGCAGCCCAAGTCTCCCGTCAACGTCCAGATCTTCCTCCGGACGGAAGAAGTGCAGAACGGCTTCGTGGATCTTGAGCTCCCGCAGCGAAGTGCGGCTCAAGGAGCGGTTGATGTTCGACGCTGCCGCACTCTTGAAGTAGCTGGTGCAGAGCACCTTGAATGCCTTGATGGCAAGCTTGCGCACCGGATGGTAGCTGTCGAGGCTTCTGTCGGAATGTCCCTCGGCTACCCGCAGGTAGAAGAGGATACGATCCTCGTGATCCTTGAAGTCACGCTCCGAATCGATACCGATATCGATTTCGAACCCGGAGTGGAGCAGGCTGTGCAGAAACTCGAGCTGGTTGGTCGAGTCCCAGGCTTCTCGCCACTCCTTCCAAGTCCTGACGGTCTTGATCGAGGCCTTTTCAAGGAGCGGGTGCTTGGTTTCCATCGTGCATTCCTCCAAACAATGCCGAGTAATTTACGGCAAGAAGACCTTGCCATATCAGGTGTTTTTGTCAACCCTGAGCCTGCGTACCGTGAACTGGTTGAATCGGCCGAAGGGTCAATACGAAAAGCCCCCGACGAGTTTGTCGGGGGCGGGGGATCAGATGCTCTTGAGCTGCGCGAGCCTGCGCTCGGCGTCACGTTGCTCGGACTCGAGCCTCTGGATCTCCTCCAGGCGCTCGCGCTCCTCTCTGCTCACGCGGTAGAGCGTGAGGAGCTGGGCCGCGGGCGAGCCGGCGTAGACCGCCTCCTCGATCGTGACCGGACGCCGGTGCGTCCGCTCGAGTTGGAAGTACAGCTTTTGTCCGAGCGCGAGCTCTTCCAACTTGGCGATGCTGGCCTCGTCCAGCGCCATGCCATAACCCGTGAACAGGGCGAGACGCCGCATCCCGTAGAGCAGCTCCAAGAAGTCGGGGCGATGGCTGGTCAGCATGGCGACCAACTCCTTCTTGTCGTACTCGCTGTATGCCCATGCCCAATCGATGAAGTCGATCAGGAAGTCGCGCGCGAATGCCGAATGCTTGTCGGAATCGCCTCGCTCGAGATTCTTCAGTCGCTTCTCCTCGCGATCGTAGTGATACGGATCGATGCCGTAGAAGAAGGCGAGCACGGCGACCAGGGTCTGTTCCTCGCACATCCAACCGAAGTTGTACCTCTCTTCGTTGTACTCCTTCGTCTTCTTGAAGCGCCGGAGACACAGAACCTCGAAGGCCTTGCGCGACAGATCACCCTTCTTCATGCGTGGGGTGGGCCGGTGCAGCAATCCATGATCGCGCCCCTCCTTGTCGAAGGGATGTTCGTTCCAACCATCCGCGATGGAGAGATAGAACAGGATGCGCGAGACCGGGTCTTCGCAAGGAACGTCGAAGCCGAAATGGAGCAAGCTGTGACGCAGCTCCAGATAGGGCGTCTCGTTCCAGAGCTTGAGCCAGTCTTCCCAGTTTCCGATCGTGTGCAGTGTGGTTTCAAGGAGCGGGTGCTTTTCGGTCATGCGTCCCTCCGATCACTATGCCGAGTTCTTACGGCAACCAAACCTTCGCATATCGGGTGTTATTGTCAACCCTGAGCCTGCGTACCGTGAACTGGTTGAATCGGCCGAAGGGTCAATACGAAAAGCCCCCGACGAGTTTGTCGGGGGCGAAGTCAGTTGAGCGGACGAGGCGTTGTGCCGAGACGCCTTGTGCGCTCCTTGATGGCGGCGATGTAGGCGTTGGCCAATTCTTTGGCTTGCGTCATGAGAGCCTTGCTCATACCGCAACGATAGGTGGCCTCGGTGTACTCCCGATGCTTTTCCAGCCCGAACTTTTTCAGGAGGATGTTCCAGACGAGCTGCTTCGCGGTCACGACCGCGTCGCGCGAGATCCCTGCCCGTTCGCTGACGAGCTGATCGTACAGCTCTTGATCCCAGACCTGGTTGAACTCCGCGCGGATGCTATTGACGATGTCTTCTTCGGTCACGATGCCCTCCTGCGATCACAATCTCTACCTCTCTGTTTCCCAATCCTTGTAATGAGCGTACCCATCGTCGGGACCGGTGCAGCGGATCACTGTCCTGTCGAACGTGAAGTGCACGAGTACGGGGGCCGGGTCGCCTACAAGATCGTTCTTGAAGGGACGGTCCTTGATGAGCTCACTCACTTCGCGCCTGAGCTCGGCGCGGTACGATGCCGGATGGACGATTCTTCGGCTTTCGTAGAGCTTGTCAGATGCGAGTCGATGCCAGTCCTTGGTCGTGACATGGATCAGCGGATCGTTGGCGGCTCCGAGGCAGTGGGAGGTTCGGCCCTGATATCGATACGAGGTAATGCGATTCGAGAGCGAACCGCACACCCGGCACTGGAAGACTTGCAGACTGCGCTCGCGATCGCCCCAAAGATCGTCCTTGAGCAGGTCAACGAGATCCTGCGTGCGACGCTCCCATCGCGCATCGTGATAGGCTTGGAGCAAATCGGCGAGTGCTTCCAGTTCCGCAGCTGGTCCCGCCGGACTGGCGCGCATGCCGCTGCCGCCCGTCTTGCTGGTCGGATAATCAGGCGAGGGAAGGATGCCCTCAAGCTCGAGCATGGAATCATTCTTGACCTTGGCATCGAAGATCAGATGACGTCTGGCCTTCTCGACAGACTTCCTGGGATACGATCCTGCCTTGACGACGCGCTCGAACATCTCTTCGTCGAAGTTCATGACAGTTTCTCCTTGCGAGGATTGGGATACAGATCTTGGGCTCATTCCCTCGTCAGGATGAACGATCTGGTATTGGTCATGCCGCCACGGGGCGTGAGATCTGGTTTGCCCTCAATGTCGTTCTCGACCTTGTCGGCATGCTGCTTGCGGAATTCCTCGATCTCCCGTTCGAGGGCCTGCTTGTATTCCGCCGGATGCGGGTTCTGTAGCCAACGCAGCTTGTCCTCCAGGTTGCTATGCCAACGGCAATCCGAACTCGGGCAGACGATACGGACGCCGTACCCCGGATAGCCGCCCATCACGATGCAGTTCGAGATGGCTCCGCACACCCAGCACTTGTACACCTGCCGGCTACGAAAGTAGTCCCCGCGATTGTTGGGGTAGTCTCGCTTGTCCAGGTCATAGAGTTTGACGCCGAGACTATTCATTCGCTTGATGTACTCCGTCATCAGGCGCTCTTCCGCCTTGATGAACGCATCCGTACGACAAGGACTCGGGCGGACTCCGTGCCCGGTACGCATGCCTTGTGAGTAGCAGTACTCTGCGTACTCTCGATCACGCAGACGCGTCTCCACGTATTCGACGATATGCTTTTCATGGTGTCCGTGCCGCACAATCTCGTCGAACAGCGCCTTGTTGAAGACGAAGAGTGTCTTGTTTTCTTCAGCCATATCCTTCTCCTTTTGTGAATGTACGCAACACAAAACCCGTCCGGAATTGGACGGGCTTGCGCCGCGTCCATCTGTCCCCGCGGAATACGGGGCGAAGTTGGCACCATGCAACGTGGTCCTTGCGGACTTTACGTGGCGGGTTGCCGGTCAGGTCATCGGGTCGTTCCCTCGCTGACTCTCTTGATGGGTCTTTGGTTGTTGTTTCGAGGATAACGCTGGGCGATTTTCCTGTCAAATGAAAAACCGGGGCCTTGACAAACGTCCAAAAACATGGAACGGGGTATATCATGCATCGTTTTGATTTCAACCATCGACGATCAATCCGGTATCGCGGATTCGATTACGGATCCGCCGGGGCGTATTTCGTGACGATGTGCACCCATGATCGGGAACAAATATTTGGGGAAATCAATAACGGGGAAATGGCGTTGAATGACAGGGGGATCATCGCCAATGCGTGTTGGCACGCAATCCCAACACATTTCCCTAATGTCAAAACCGATGAATTCGTTATCATGCCGGACCACGTGCATGGAATCGTTCGGATTACCGTAGGGGCGGCGCGTGCGTCTCCTCTACGGGATGGCCCGCAACCACGTTCCGTCGGTGCGATCGTCGGTTCATTCAAATCCGCCGTTACGAAACATATACACGCACACGACCCCCGCATCGGCCCCGTATGGCAACGCAATTATTATGAACGGATCATCCGCGATGAACGGGCATTATTCACCGTCCGGAAATATATCCGGGATAATCCCGTAAAATGGGATAACGGAACGGGGCACACGTAGGGGTGACGCATGCGTCACCCCTACGTGTGTCGCCCAACGTACCAATGGGTCACCCAACGATTTCCGCTCCCTCCTTCTTCAACCCCGCCTTCGGGTTCACCGGTGGGAACCCGACCACCTCTGAAAACTGTTCGCGTTCAATCGTTTCATGTTCCGTCAGATAGCTCGCAATTTTGTCCATGGCCTCTTTATGACCGTTAATGAACTCATTCGCCGTCTTCAGTGCCTCTTTGATCAAGACATCGATCTCTTTGTCGATCATCTCGGCCTTCGACTCGGAATAATCACGCTCTTCGTGGATCTCGCGGCCGAGGAAAATCATGTCCTCGCGCGCTCCATAGGTGCGCGGTCCAAGCACATCGCTCATGCCCCATTGTGTTACCATGTTGCGCGCGATTTTGGTGGCATTCTGCATATCATTACTCGCGCCAGTCGTAAGATCTCCAAAGAAAATCTTTTCTGCCGCGTATCCGCCGAGCATGACCGCGAGGTCTTCTTGATACTCGGTGCGATTGCGCATCATGCGATCTTCCGTCGGTAGTTTGAGGGTGTAGCCGGCAGCGCGACCGCGGCTGATGATCGACACCTTTTGGACCGGGTCGGAATGCGGGGAGAGATGTGTGACGAGCGCGTGGCCGGCTTCGTGGTATGCGGTGATCTTGCGCTCCGTCTCATTCATCATGTGACTCTTGCGCTCGGGTCCGAGCATGACCTTCTCGATCGACTCGATGAGCTCCGTCATGCCGATGTCAGACTTATCCCGGCGCGCAGCCAGGATCGCCGCTTCGTTCATCAGATTCATGAGGTCCGCGCCGGAGAAGCCGGGCGTGCGCTCGGCGAGCTTGCGCAGGTTCACGTCCTTCGCAAGCGGCTTACCCTTTGCGTGGATATTAAGAATCTCTTCGCGATCGCGAATGTCCGGCGGATCGAGTACCACGCGGCGGTCAAAGCGGCCGGGGCGCAGCAACGCCGGGTCGAGTACATCGGGGCGGTTGGTCGCGGCGATCACAATCACACCGATGTTTGGTTCGAAGCCATCCATCTCGACGAGGATTTGGTTGAGTGTCTGCTCGCGTTCGTCGTGGGAGCCGCCGAGACCCGAGCCGCGCTGGCGGCCGACGGCGTCGATCTCATCGATGAACACAATGCACGGCGCGGACTTCTTGGCCTTGGCGAACAGGTCGCGCACGCGCGAGGCGCCGACGCCGACGAACATCTCGACGAACTCGGATCCAGAGATATGGTAGAATGGCACGTCCGCTTCACCGGCGACCGCGCGCGCAAGAAGTGTCTTACCCGTACCAGGGGAGCCCATAAGGAGCACGCCCTTCGGGATCTTCGCGCCGAGTTTGGAAAACTTTTCCGGTTGCTTTAAAAATTCGACGACTTCGCCCAACTCTTGCTTGGCCTCGCGTACGCCGGCGACATCCGCAAAGGTCACCTTCTCTTTTCCCTTGGGTGTCTCGCGCGCATTCGACTGGCCGAACGAGAGCGCGCGGTTATTTTGCCCTTGGACTTGGCGGAAGAAGAAGATCATCAATCCAAAGATGAGCAGTACGGGCAAGATGGCCGTGACGAACAGGCTGCCCCAGTACACGGCGCCGGAGATCTCTTTGATCTCGGTCGGCACGGCGCGGATCTTCTCCTTATCTACGCCGTAGTTGGTGAGCAGTTCGGACACGGAGACGCCGCTCTCCTTTTCAATTTTGACGGTCGAGTCGTCCCGGAGCGTCGCCGTGATCTCGGTTCCTTGGACGACGATCTTTTTGATCTCGCCTGACTGGACCTTGGTCGCGAAGCCCGCGAGGTCGAGGGTGTTCTTTGGCTCGATGTCCATGGTGGCGAGGGTGGCCATCACGAGGACGAGGCTGCCGATGATGAGCAGGATGTTGCGCAGGTTCTTGTTCATAGCGTTTTGCCGAGAGTAAACGAAAACCGCCCCGATGTCCATGGGGCGGTTTCCGTACGATTTTTCCCAGGATTAGGCCTTAACCGCTTCCTTCTCCTTCTCCTTGCGGAGCGAGAGACCAAGGCGATGGTTCTCCGGATCAATAGAGATGATGCGGAACTCGAATTCGTCGCCGACG
>CAYGDS010000016.1:0-12820 GCA_964348595.1 uncultured Gammaproteobacteria bacterium
CATCGTCAGGTAGACGTCTCCCATCAGGCGCAGCAGCGGCACAAGCGTCTTGAGGCCGAAGTTGCCCACCGTGTACGCCATCGCGCCGAACGCGCCGAACGGCGCCACCTTCATCACGATCTCGACCACGCTCGCCGCTTGCGGCGGAAGCGCCCCGCGAAGCACGACGACGCCCGACTCGGTCACCATGACCCGGGCGGAGTACGACACGTTCCGCGCGGGCGTCGACGAGGCCGAGGCGCACGCCGCCGACGCCGATCGCCGCATGGCGGAGTGCGTCGCCGGTGGCGACTGCGTCACCGAGACGCCGGTCACGACGGAGGACACCTCCGGAAGTGACACGGCTACGACCGACACGGGTTCGCCCGCAGCGGTCGCATCCGGCGGCGTGCCCAGTGCACCGCTCATGGTGCCGCTCCCGGCTGGCGAGATCTCGGAGACGGTCGCCTACCCCCGCGGAACCGCCGCGAGCATGGGCTACCGAGACAGCGACATGGGCGGCATGATGGTGCGCCTCATGTTCCGCACGACGCGGCCGATCTCGCTCGCGATCGAGGTGCCGGGCTTCGGTCCGAGCTACATCGATCCGGGCACGTCGCGCCCGGTCGTCACGGGTGGCTCGCTCACGGCGATCCCGATGTTTCCCGCGGGGACCTACACCCGCGAGATCTTCCTCGAGAGCCCCGGTCGTCGCGAGATCACGGTGGCGTACTACAGCGCGCTCCCCGGCCGCGAGGCCTATCCGACGCAGAGCTGCACGCTCTCGATGCGGATCACGGGTGCGACACTCGCACCCTACGAGATCAACGACTCGACCTGTCGCTACCGCCGGTAACGCGAACCACGCGTCACACGGCCAGCGACACCCGCCACTACTGACACCCGTTCCGATTGAGTTCCGCTATGCGGGATTCTCGGGACGGGTGTTGAATTTGTACAAAACCGCTCCTACCCACCTCTCCCGCCTCCGGCCCCCTCTCCTTCAGAAGGAGAGGGAAGGGTGAGGTGGGTAGGAGGGTTTTTGGACCATAACCAACAAACCCGGTCGAGCTCAGCTCGATCGGGCTTATTGGTTCGTCGCGCGACGACGATGCTAGCTGGTAACTCGAATCAAGGCATCGAGTACGAAGGTGGAGATCGCGTAGGAAGCCATCACGATAATCAAACCGATAATGGCGTTCTTGATCATGGTCTGCGCCTCCTTCACTCCGTCTTCGGAACCTCCCGAGGTCATCCACTTGAATCCACCCCACAAGAGGTACACGAGGAGGAGGATGCCAAGGAACCCAAGGACGACGTTGATGATGGAACCGACAATCTGCGGAAGCGTTGCCTCCGTCGTAATGCCGGCTTCTCCACCGACGTCACCGACCAAGTCACGGCCCTCTTCGAACGGATTGCGCGTTTGCGCCATCGCGATCATCGGGGCGGCCGCGAGCAAGGTAGCTCCGGTGCCGTACATGAACTGTTTAAATGATTTCATAGCTGAGAAAGTTATCGGTTGTCCGTTATGGCCTCCGCGTATTACCGGCAGCACGACGAGAATTCTCGACATCCTTCCGGGTCCGCGTCTGGGCGATCGCATAATGATGCACCGAGTCTGCAATCGTATCCCTCACACGAGACGGGCTCCTCTGTGGCTGCCCCTCCCCCTCCGGCAATCTCGGCAAGCCGATCAAGCACGAAGGTGGTGATAGCGTACGAAGCTGTGATGATGATGAGCCCCGCGATGGCGTTGCGCAGCATCTGCGTCGCCTTCTTCACGTTCTCCATCTCTCCCCCGGCCGTCATCCAAAGGAATCCGGCATAGAGGAAGATACACATGAGCACCACACCGAGAAACCCAAGCACGATGTTGATCACCTGCCCGACCACCGTTGCAATGCACTCGGTGCCGGAACAGGTGCTCGCCAATCCTCCTCCTGCGGCCGCAGCCTGGAGGCCGGTGCTCGCCGGAGTGATTTGTGCGAGCGCGATCACGGGCATGACCGCGAGAGCGGCTGCCGTGAGAGCGAACGCCATGCGCGTGTGCTTCATGCGAGAATGATGTGCTCCGTGATCACGGAGACGTTACGGTGTGGTTGCGGAGAGCAATTGGCCGATGACGAAGCTCGTAATGGCCCAAGCTGACAAGATAATTGCCAAACCGATAATACCTGAGACGATGAGGTTCTTGGCTTCGGCTGTCTTTTCCTCGTTTCCGCCAGAAACCATGTACTTGAATCCACCAAGGAGCACGATCACCACGGCGATGATGCCGAGGAAGCTCAATGCAACGTTGATGATGCGGGCTGCGGTCTCACGGACGTCGCCCGAGCCGAGCTTGATGTCATTACTAATGGCGTCGACACCGAGGTCTGCGTTGGTGAGCTGAGCGTGCGTGATCATTGGAAGAGCCGTACCGGCAGCGATCGCGAGCGTCGCGGCGAAACCGGCAAATTTCTTCATGCGTGTGTTCATGAATGGTCACCTCCTTTCATATTTGGGATCATCGTCCACAAATGTTGACGATGGAGGGAGTATAGCATACGAGCGCAGATCGAGCCGCTGCAAGACGCAAGGGGCCTAACCGAGGCCACCCAAAGCGCCGAAGAGCGTTGCAAGTATCGTGTAGGAAAATCCGACAATCAGGAGTCCGATGAGCGCATTGGTCAGCGTCGTGCGCGCCTTTTTGACGCGATCCGCCTCACCGCCGGCCGTCATCCACTGGATCCCTCCGTAGATGAACGCGGCAAGAAAGAGCGCGCCCATAATGCCGATGGCTGTGCGCACCACGCGCCCAATCACGGTTGGGATGTTTGTTGTGCCGAGTGGGTTACGATATCCGACGCTCGCGGGACTCACGAAGGTGGGGACTTCGGTTGCACCGGTGGGTTCTTCGGGAGTGGTGGGGGCTGCGGGCGTTTCTGGCGTCTCAATAGGTTCTCCCCCGCTCACGCGATTGCATCCAACACCCTCGCCCTGAAAATGATCTGGGACTCCTGATGGCACGTCTTCTGTCGTACCGGGTGCGGCACCTGTTCGATGCAGAGGCACAACCGTGCCAGAGCATGCGTAGTTTCGGCATTGATCGACGCAGATACCTTCCGGGTCCGCACCGTCTCCGGGCCACGGTGCCGTGACAGGGTCATACGTAGAAGCTACTGCCGTGTTGCAAATACATGAACAAGCCGTGCAGTGCCAGATGCTGGGTGTTGTGGGTGCAGGCGCAGGTGCGGGTGCTGGGGCGGGCGCTGTATTTGCTCGACATGTCCCGATGCCGCTGCCATCGGAGGTATCGCAGTAACAACCGATCGCCGAATCGCTACAGGCGTCTGCGAAGCTAGGTTCGTTACAGTCGCTCGCCGCAAGACAAGGTCCGTCAACACGGGCGTTGGTGGGTGTTACGAAAATACCTAGTGAGAATAAGCAGGCGACGAGTACGAGCAACACAGCCCGGGTCCATGCGGCTGCGGAGAGAGGGTGGCGGAGAGCGGAGAGCATATTACCCAGCAAACAAATCAAAGAAGATCGAGATCAAACTGTACGAGAAGAAAATAAGCAGGATTCCGATGATGGAATTCTTCAGAATATCCTTCGCGGTCTTGACGCGATCAGATGAGCCAGCCGTCATCCACATGATGCCGCCGTATACGAACATCAGAAGCGCGATCGCACCGATGACTCCGACGACGGCGCGAACGCCACGGCCGATGAATTCCGGAATGGTGACGTTGGTTCCGAGCGGGTTAAAAAGTTGGACGGGCGCCCCTTCCGTTTCGACAGTCTCAGGGACTCCGTCCCCAGGAGCCTCTGGCGTTACGGTCTCCCCCCCACTGACGCGACTGCACCCGAGCGCCGATCCCTCGAAACTCGTGGGAACACCCGAGAGTACGGGCTCTGTGGTCCCGGGAGGTGTTCCGATGCGATGCATCGGTATCATCTCTCCTTCAGGACATGAATATGTTCTGCATTGGTTGACACAAATACCTTCAGGATCGGGGCCATCACCTGGCCAGGGTGGAGTCAGCGGGTCATACGTATCGCGCACTGCCGTGTTGCAAATACACGAGCAAGCCGTGCAATGCCATACGCCGGGTGTAGTAGGCGCAGGAGCGGGCGCAGGAGCAGATGCCGTACACGCACCGCTGCTACAGATGAGACCTGATCGACATGTATCGCTGCTCGTACAGGCGGCGCTAGCGGCGGATCTTGCTCGGCATGTTCCGATACCACTGCCATCAGAGGTATCGCAGTAACAACCGATCGCCGAATCGCTACAGGCGTCTGAAAAGCTCGATTCGTTGCAATCACTTGCGGCGAGACATGGACCATCAACGCGGGCGGAGGTAGGTGAGGCGAAAAGGCTAAGTGAGAGCAGACACGTGAGGAGCACGAAGAAAACGAGCCGGAGCTGTGCGGCTGTTCGTTGTTGACTGTCGCTTGTTAGTTGTTTGCTGCTCATACATTACGGACTCCAATCACACGTGACTCCATCCGGCATCGCTGCTCCAGCGGCACCGCACTCTGATTCCGTAGCAGGCCCAACGCATGACAGATCGGATGCATTGAACGTGCCACCGTAATCACTACACGCGGCTGCTCCTTCAGCGCGCTGGTCATCACTCACAAGGCCTCCGATCAAGCCTCCAGCTATGACTGCGCAACGGCACGTACCGCCGCCCCCGCCACCCGAGGTCCCAGCCTCTCCACTCGGACAACAGACATTATTATCTCCGCCCGGGCAGAAGCCACGACGGCATCCTTCACGTTCGATGGCCGAGTTGAGTTCATCGCCGGAACCCGGGAGCGTGCGACACACATAGCCAGGATTCGACGAGGCACAACGATCCTCGCCGCCGCCACCGCCGCCGCCGGTTGTGATGAAGGCTTCGTATACAAAGGTCGTGAGCGCACCGGCAGCGATGATGAAGAAGATGCCGACCGATGCATCGACGAGGCGCTTCTTGGCCGCCTGCACCTTGGACGAGTTTGACGCGAAGATGAGGTATTCAACGCCGGAGTACACGAAGATCGCGAGGAAGATTGCGCCGGAGATGCCGAAGAGAAAGTTCGCGAAGTTCACACCGGTGCGCACGATATCTTCAAGACCGCAATTGCCATCTTCGATACATGACGGGAGCTGAAGTCGCCCTCCCCCGCTCGCACGTGGTGCAGGCGTGCCCTCTCCCGATGGAGCCGCACCAGCCGTCGCAGGTGCGCCGCCCGTGCCAGGCGCGCAACAGAGGACCGTCGCAGCCGTGAACTGCGGACAGCCTCCACTCACACACGAGGTGCGCGCGCTCGAGATGCCTCCCGGAACGTTCTGGCATGAGAAGGTCGATGGGTCTGGTGCCTCGTCCCCGTCTGGCGGCAGGGCACGTATTGCGCGTTCGACCGTGACGCCGCCAACTTCGCGCGTGAGGTTACATGCGGTGTCTTGGGCGTGGGCACCATTAACAGTCAACAATAAACAACTAACAGTAACCCCAAGGATCCAAAGCCCCCGTAGCTCATTTCGGATGTTCGATGTTAGCTGCTGACTGCTAACTGTTAACGGTTTATTGCTCATATCACTGTATCGTCTGCGCCACTTTCTCCGAAGCAAACTTCATCGCTTTTTGGATAGTCACACCCTGAAGCACGCTCGTCACAAGCTCCCCAAGCGCCGCCTCCATACGTTCGACGTTTTTGCCTTTGTACCAGGAGACAGCCGTGAGCACTTGCGAGGCGAAGACGCCGATGCGCTCGTTCTCAAGCTGTCCGGTGAGCAACGATTTGCGTGCCGCCGGACGATTGGCGCGTGTGAGGATCTCCGTAGCGTACTCGGGTGTCGCAAGGCGGTTGAGGTAATTCCATGCCACAACCTGGTTCGCGGACTTTTTGGAAACGGCAAAGTACCAATAGTTGCCGACGTTTTTGACGGGGAAGCCTTCGATCTGCGGGAGCGCCGTGGTCCCGAGGTTGAGCTTCGGCGCACGGCTGCGAATCGTGTCGTAGTGATAGCCGTAGCCAAAGAAGAATGCCGTGCGCCCCTGGATGAACGCATCGAGAGAATTCGGCTGGTTCGCATCCCAGGTATAGGTGTCCTTGCTTGGGTTCGCGAAGTCCGAATAGAACTGCACGGCCTGCCACGACGGCGGCGTCTCGGTTTGATCCTTGAGCGCGAGCGGAACCTTCTCAAACGTGGGGTAGCCATCCGGACCCGCCATCTCGACGCCATTTTGCATCATGAGTGCCGTAAGAATATCTGTGCCGCGTTCCACATTGCTCGTGGTACCGATGCCGGCCGCTGATTGGACGAGGGCTCCTTGCGCATCAAGCTTGGTGAGTCTTCTGACTTGCTCGGCAAACTCGGTCCAATTTTGCGGGGGCGTGGGAATCCCGGCGGCGTTCAATCGATCCTTATTATAGTAGAGTGCGAGCGTGTCGACACCCACGGGTACGCCCATGAGCCGTTCTTGGAGATTGCGGCGGTCGGCCCCCGGCTCGGCAACGTCGACCGTTCGCAGAATATCGTGCTGGACGATATCGGCGAAGTCGCTTTTGAACGCACGGTTGGTGATCGACGGCTCATCGCGGAGCTCCCATACGGTGTTGCGCCCCTGTTGCACCCTATACGCGATCGAGGTCGAGACCGGCATCGAAGTGATTTTGGTGAGATACTTGTTCGTCCACGTGTTGTGGATCATGAAAATGTCCGGACCGCGATCCTCCGCAAGCGCATCGATTAAACCCTTCTCATATTCTTCCAGTCGGAAGCGCCGAAAATTGAACGAGACATTTGGATGCGCCTTACGAAATGCGGTGAACGAAGCTTCGTAGACATTAAAATCGTCGATGACGCCCCAGACGTTGAGCGTGAGCGGCTTGGAGGCGCGGATCGCTTCTTGCGAAGGGGCCTTGGTACATCCTTGGCCGACAAGAACCAGCGTGCTTACGATGGCAAGGAACCGTTTGGTGTGGGGGCGCATATCAGCGCATCAATCGTATCATGTCGCGCGTCTCTTTGGCTAAGTCCTCTCGACGCAGGGCAAAAGCAAGGTTGGCCTTGAGCCAACCGATTTTCGTCCCTGTGTCGTAATACTCCCCTTCGATCTCGCAGGCATATGCCGGACGCTTCTTCATGAGCCCCGTTATCGCATCGGTGGATACGTACTCCCCTCCTGGCCCGGGGCGAAGCTGTTCGATCTCATCGAAGATGTCCGGCGTGAGTATGTAACCGCCGATGCTTGCAAGACGCGACGGTGCTGCGTCTGGCCCCGGTTTCTCGACAAGCCCCTTGAGCTCGTACACGCGGTCCAATACCTTGGCCCCTGGGTCGATGATGCCGTATTTTTTTGTGCCTTCGTCATCCGTGGCAATGGCTGTGAGCACGGGATCGCCATAGCGCTCAAATACATCGAGCATCTGACGCAGCCGCGGACGCTCCGCATCGAAAATATCATCACCAAAGAGGACGGCAAACGGTTCATCGCCAATCACGTGGCGCGCGTTCATGATCGGGGTCGCATTGCCGTACGGGCCTTTTTGTCGGATGTAGATGAAGTTCGCAAGTTTGGAAATCGCCTTGATCTCTTCAAGTGCGCGCGTCTTGCCCTGCGCCTGGAGCCAGGACTCGAGCACGGGCGCGTCGTCAAAGTGGTCTTCCACGGAGCGTTTGGTGTGGCTCGTGACGAGAATCACGTCGGTGATGCCCGACGCGACCGCCTCCTCGACGATGTACTGGATCACCGGCTTGTCGATAATCGGCAGCATCTCCTTGGGCATCGCCTTGGTCGCGGGGAGGAATCGTGTCCCAAAACCTGCGACAGGGATGACAACTTTTCGAACGGCTTGTGGCATAGCGCAAACATGGTGGCATTGCACCATGAGGGCGTCGAGGGGGAGGGCAACCCTACGCCGCCACTTCCCCTTCGTCACTCAACGCTCCCAGCTCCTCATTCAACCTGCGATTGATCTCCTCAAGATCTTTCTTGAGCGCGCGCTGTTTCAAAAACAGTGCCACTTGCTCCGGCGTATAGTGCTGCGCGAGTTCCTTCTCGGTTAACGGAATCTTCATACCCTTCTTTCTCTCCGGCGTCAGAGGGAGCGTACCGCTCGCAATGACCCCCTCGATATGTTTTTCGGTCTGCTTGGCCATGGACCACTCTCTTGGTGTTTCACGCATATGCGGTCAAACTACCACGCTCACGAGCTAAACGACAACGCTCTATCGTGCCAGCAATACGAGCCCAACGACGATGATGGCACAACCGATGAGCTTGGTGGCCAAGTGCGCTTCTTTAAAATAAGCCTTCCCAAAGACAATCGACCAAATCACATCCAAGGCGCGGCTAAACGTGGTTGCTATGGACGCCGGCAGCCATTGGTACGCCAAAGCAGCCAGCAGGCTCCCCGTGCCAAAAGCCGCCGATTGTCCGGCGAGCATCGGCTGACGAAATAAACGCAATGGGTATTCGCCGTCCCGACGAGCCATGATATATACAAAGGTTAGCAAACCTCCTGTGATCAGAAATTGCTCGGTCGGAATCGAGTTATAGTGGGTAATACTAAACTTAAAAATCGAGATCGTTATCGCCGCATTCACCGCCGAGAGTAATACAAAGCCAATCCCTTTGCGCTCCAGATCGCCAATGGAAGCCAAGACGACCAAGGTAAGAAAAACAATACCGATTCCGAGCAGCTGATAGGCGTCTAACGTATATCCGAGCAGAATATCGGCGAGCAGAACGAAAGGAATCGTGAGCGATCGGACAAGGCCGAATGTCCCACGGCTCGCGAGCGCTACCGCCTCTCCGCTCCAGTAAACCTGAAGGCATTCGAGGACAAAACGGATAAGAAGCAGGGGTATCGAAGCAAGGGAAAAGTGCCAGGCATCTGGGCGGACGAGCAACGTTGCTCCAAAAATTCCAAAAGCCCACAGCATGTTCAAGAACGACATGCTAAAAGCCGTTTCCATTTTTCGACCGATGGCGACTTTTCCGATCGAACCAGCCACTTCACTTAAAATGGAAGCGCTGATAAGTAGGATGATCGCGAGAATCATGCTCGACGTTTAGACAACAATGCTCACAAGCTTCCCTTCAACGTAGATCACCTGCTTCGGCTCCTTACCATCGAGCCACTTGGCCACGGCCTCGAGCGCCTGTGCCTTTGCATCTTTTTCCACGATGTCTGAATCCACTACGATCTTCGCACGGACCTTGCCGTTCACCTGAACGACGAGTTCAAAGGTCGATGCTTTCAGCTTGGACTCGTCAAAGACGGGCCAGCTCGACACGTGGATCGACTCCTTCCTCCCAAGGTGATTCTGCCAAAGTTCTTCCGTCATGTGCGGGGCAAACGGAGCCAGGATTTTCAGATACCCTTCTTGCATGGATTCAGGAACAACGCCCGCGTCCACAAACGCATTCGTCAAGATCATCATTTGTGACACGCAGGTGTTGAAGTGCAGACCATCGATCCCCTCCGTGACTTTCTTTATCGTCTGATGATAGAGAACCTCAAGCGCGGAGCGCGGAGCGCGGAGCGCCAGATCTTGTTTACGTTCCGCGTTTCGCGTTCCGGGCTCCGCGAACAGGCTCCACACTTTGTCGAGATACTTTCTCACCCCTTCGATGCCATTTGTATCCCACGGCACCGCTTGATCGAAAGGCCCCATGAACATCTCGTACAAGCGGAACACGTCAGCGCCGTACTCGTTCACGACATCATCCGGATTCACGACGTTCCCTTTCGACTTCGACATCTTCTCCCCTCCCGCGGCGAGGATGAGCCCGTGCGATCGACGTCGTGCATACGGCTCACTTCCGCATTCCTCCGGCACGATGCCGAGGTCCCAAAGGAACTTGTACCAGAACCGGGAATACAAGAGGTGTAGCGTGGTGTGCTCCATGCCGCCGTTATAGAGGTCGATCGGCATCCAATATTTCAATTTGTCTGGATCCGCGAGCGCCTTATCGTTGTGCGGATCGCAGTAACGCAAAAAGTACCAACTTGAGCCTGCCCAGTTGGGCATGGTGTCGGTTTCGCGTTCGGCCTGCCCGCCGCAGTTCGGGCACTCGACCTCGACCCAGTCGCGGATGGCCGCAAGCGGAGATTCACCTGAATCCGTCGGTTCGTACGCCTCAACGATCGGTAAGGTTAGCGGCAATTGGTCTTCAGGCACGGGCACGAATCCACAAACCTTGCAGTTCACGATCGGGATCGGCTCGCCCCAATACCGCTGGCGCGAGAACACCCAGTCGCGAAGTTTGTACGTCGTTGCGCGCTCACCGAGCTTATTCTCTTCCAACCACGAGATCATATCGTCCTTGGCTTTCCAGGTTGGGAGACCGTCGAGGAAATCTGAATTGATGGCAATTCCGTCATTCGTGAACGGACGTCCTCCCGGATGGTCGATCGTCCATAACCATGCCTCAAGCTCGGAGCATGTCATGCGCTCCGGAGTGATCTCGCTTCGATCCAACCAAACGACCTCGTGTTTCTCCAATTCTTCCGAGGAAACCGAATCACGTTTGTCGCTCGCAAGATCAAAAAGATAACCCGTGACTGTCGCAAGACGGTTCTCGTTTTTATGTGTGGCAAAATATTCCGAAACCATCGGTCCACCCAATTCAAGAACGAGAGTGAGATCCGTGTAACCGGTTTCTTCGCGTACCTCGCGTCGAACGGCTTCAACAGGGTCCTCTCCTTCTTCCATGCCTCCAAGGACAAACGTCGTCCACGGTTGCTTCTTCCAGTTCAAACATAAAATCTTTCCGTTCTTGGGATCACGAACAAGCGCGTGCACCGTCCGACGTGACACGGTTGGTTTATCTTTCCTGGGAGGATTCTTGTGATCGACGACGTGTGCCGCAACTACGTAACGAATCGGCAACTCAAACTTTTTCGCGAATTCGTAATCACGCTCATCGTGAGCGGGCACCGCCATGATGGCACCCGTGCCATAGTGCGCGAGCACATAATCGGAAATCCAAACCGGAATCTTCTCCCCGTTTGCCGGGTTCACGGCCTCGATTCCCTTGAGTACACATCCACTTTTTTCTTTTCCTTCAGCCGTACGCTCCATCTCGCTTTTGCCTGCCGTTGTTGATCTATATGCTTGAACCTCGTCTTGGTTCATCACGTCTCCTTCCTGTAACCATGTCTCGACCAGCGGATGCTCCGGCGCCATCACCAAATACGTAGCCCCGAAGAGCGTATCGGGCCGCGTGGTGAAGACAGTAACGACATCCGGAGCCCGGAGCGCGGAGCCCGGAACGTCAGACGAGTTTGGCGTTCCGCGTTTGGCGTTCCGCGTTCCGTTCACTACGAAGTCCACATACGCCCCTTCACTCTTCCCAATCCAATTAATTTGCTGCGCCTTAATCTTGTCGAGATAGTCGACGGTCTCGAGATCCTTCAACAATCGCTCCGCGTATTTCGTGATGCGGATCATCCACTGCGCCTTCTCGCGCTTCTCGACTGGACTCGCACACCGTTCACACGCGCCCCCTTGCGCCTCCTCGTTCGCGAGTCCGATTTTGCATCGCGGACACCAGTTGATCGTCGACGCCATCTTGAATGCGAGACGATGTGAGTCAACGTACTCACTCACGACTTGCTCCCCCGCCTTCGCGATGGCTTTCGAAATCGGCAATTCCTCGATCGGTCGCGCACGCTGTTTTTTTTCATCGTAAAATGAATTGAAAAATTTTAGAAACTGCCACTGCGTCCATTTGTAATACGCAGGATCCGTCGTATCGACTTCGCGTGACCAGTCAAAACCAAAACCGATGCTCTTGAGCTGGCGCTTGAACGTGGCGATATTTTTCTTCGTGGCCTCCTGCGGTGGGATCTTGTTCTTGATGGCAAAATTTTCCGTCGGCAATCCAAATGCGTCCCACCCGATGGGATAGAGCACATTTCTCCCTTCCATGCGCTTCTTGCGCGTCACCGCATCGATGGCCGTATATGAGCGCGGATGGCCCACGTGCAACCCCTCCCCAGACGGGTACGGAAACTCAATCAAACCGTAATACTTTTGCGGAGCGCGAACCGCGGAACCCCGAGCGCCAAAAACGTCTGGCGTTCCGCGTTCTGGGCTCCGCGTTCCGGGATCGATGGCACGATAAGTACCCTCGGCCTCCCACCGCTCCTGCCATTTCTTCTCGATCTCGTGAATGGGTCGCTTAGCCATATGATGGTGAATCTTCGCACGTTACCGTGTGCCGACGCGCGAATCAAGGTGCTGATAGATCTTTGATCGGTGTTGAATAGCTACAATCATCACGTGCTTTTTTTCTAAACGAAAGACAACGCGATACTCACCGACTCGGAGTTTCCTGTGCCCTTTCAGCGACCGTCGTAGGGGGATGCCGTAGAGATCCGGCGCCGTTTGCAACTTGAGTTCGATTGCGTGCCGTATCCGCACCTTGACCGTCGCATCCAATGCCGGCAAATCCTCACGGACGACGAGAGGGTGGTACAGGACGGTATAGGCTACTTCCATGCTTGCGCGTGGCTCACGTACTTCGCAGTCTGCTTTTCGCGTCGCTCGACAAATCGTAGAAGTGCCATGTCTTCCTCGATCTCGAGTGCTTGACGCAGCAGCTCCAGCGCAACCGTGGAGACGGATCTCGCATCACGCTTGGCGATGCGCTGAAGTTCACGTTCGACGTCACTGGGGACTGTCAGATTGATACGTGCTTTGGTCGTAGGCATATGCATTGAGTGTAACACCGGAGGAACTCGCCTGCAACCCTCCCTCGGGTAGAGGTGAGCCTTGCCTAAAATCCAGGGTTTTGTTACCCTCCCCTCACTAAATCCTACGCTCGATCGGCACATGCTGATCGAC
>CAYGDS010000017.1:0-12519 GCA_964348595.1 uncultured Gammaproteobacteria bacterium
CATTACAAAACATCCATCAGATTACGGCCTGCGCCGATTACAAGTTACCGCAAATTCTCAGAAAACTAGGTATTCTAGAATATGCGCCAACACTTGCCGATCGTATCGATTCTAAGACAGAGATTATTCACGATTCGGAAGAGGAGGTGGAAATTCGAGCCAGTACTATCTGGGCCGTCGAATTAATTAAGGAGGAAGTGAAAAAACATAATCCAGGAATACTTTCATTTGAAATAAATGATCATCTTTGGCTTGCAACGCAAGAAAAATACTCTGATGACAAGCCATATCATCGTACGAGAACGACGGCTTACTAGCCCGACTCATACGCCTCGGTGTATGTGGAATCCGTTCGATGAGTTGTGACCGACAAAACCGCCCGAAAGGGCGGTATTGTCTTTGACGTGCACTGCTTGGTTCCATTACAGTAGTCGTATATTTTATGCCAACCATCAATCCTTACATAAACTTCAATGGAAATGCCGAGGAAGCATTTACATTTTACAAATCCGTATTTGGCGGAGAGTTCGGAAAGATTACTCGCTTCAAAGACATTGCGAGCTCTGAATTTCCCGTACCGGAAAAAGAGGCGAATAAAATCATGCGCATAGTTTTGCCTATTGGTAAAAATGTTTTAATCGCGAATGACATTCCCGAAAGCATGGGACGAGTAAATGAACATGAAAATAGATCCAAAATATCAATCAGCGCCGATAGCCGTGAAGAAGCAGACAGATTATTTAACAGCCTTTCGGTAGGCGGAGAAGTTGAAATGCCTATTTCTGACAGTCCTTGGGGTTCATACTTTGCCATGTTTAGAGACAAATTTGGTATTGAGTGGACGGTGGAATTTGATCCCAAAAACAGGTAAAACGATAACCTCCCTCCCACGACTATCAATAAAAGGCCTCAACACACCGCAAGGTCTGGGTGCTTGACCTGAATGGCCCGCCATACAAAACCGACCCGCGAGGGTCGGTTTTGCTAGTCCTCCGGACATGCAATACTCATCGAATGAAAAAGATCGCCTCTGTTGTGGCCCTGCTCATATTATTCGGAGGCGGGTGTAGTACTCCTGATGCATTCCTTACGGAACCCGCAGCTACCGATCCAATTACTGAATACTTGCTGCAATCCCCTCATACAGACGGTGTAGAGGGCATCGGAGAAAAGGTGTTCGCTTCGTACGAAGAACTCGGCAGATCTGAGGATGGCAACATCCTCTATCTTGACGTGATTGTTGAAAGTTACGGCCGCGAAGGTACGGAAATAAAAAGTATGTCTGGCATGGGCAGTCCGGTGGCACTTCACACGGATATGACGGCGGAAGGCCTAGTCGTAAAAAGCGCCGAGTGGCCCGAAGACGGAAGCGGATACGGGCCCAGTATTCGAAGAATATTCCCTCTAGTAGCCCAGGTGAAACTCGGTGTCAGCACGCAGCGCGAACAGTTGATGAATGAAAATCGTAAAAAAGCGATTGCCTACTTTGCCACGCTCAAGGATGAAGTCCCAGAATTGAAGGATCAATTATTTTCACGACAAGCTCATCCCATATTATTACAGGTGGAGTTGGACGGAACGAGCATCACCATCCCCTATTCGTCCGAGTGGAGCGTGGGCGGAAGAAGCCTGTCAGCATACGGTCTTGAGTATGAGGGGGAGGACATGACCGTGCAATTTGGTATGCCGGTAAACATGGGAACATACATCGGCAGACGTTATTATTTACTTCGCCAACCCATGTTCGCATTAAACGATCTTGTTCTACAGAACCTTTCTCAAACTTGTCCCTTCGGGCCTCCGGCGCGATCCATCATGCTAAACGAAACTGAGGGCATTCAATTTTACGTCGGAGGCGCTAAAGGCTGCGCTCTTGGCTACCTTTTCAATCGAGGTACCTATTCGTATCAATTGCGCCAGGTTCCGGATCTATCCGACCCACTAACACTTAGCATAGATGAAGAAATGCGGACCATCGTTCAAAGTATTAAAGAGTAGCACGCCATGAGAAAAGCCCCGCGAGGGTTCGAATCTCTCTCCGTAATACAAAAACGACCTGTGAGGGCCGGTTTATTCTTTCGTGATTCAACCCTTTTCTCGCGTAAACCGCGTAGACGTCTTCCCTTCCCACTCAACGGTATCGAGCCACTCCCGTAACGGGCGCGTAAAATAGGGCGCATCTGGATTCTCATACATCGGTTCGTACACGACCATCCACTCGTCGTCATTCGAGTGCTCGGCGAGCAAGACAATTCGGTAGAGGTCTCCTTTGTAGTGACGATACAACTCGCCTCGCTTAGGAGCATCATGAGGCAGCAGTGGAACGGGGACTCCTTTCGTCATATAGGATCATCATATGCTTTGAGCCAGAGCGCGGTCAAAACCGATAGAAGTCATCAGCTTCCATGTGCTACGATTCGTCCATGCCGATCCGACGCACACGTTGCCCATGGCCCATCGCGGGCGATGCGCTCTATCTCAAATACCACGACGAGGAATGGGGCGTGCCGGTGCACAATGATCGAAAGATTTTTGAATACCTCGTGCTTGAGTCGTTCCAAGCCGGCCTTTCGTGGCGTACGGTCTTGTACAAACGAGAGAACTTTCGCATAGCGTTCAAAGGATTCGACTATCGCAAGGTCGCGCGTTTCACCGCGCGTGACGTGAAGCGTCTGCTCGCGGATGCTGGGATCATACGTAATAGACAAAAGATTGAGGCTGCCATCAACAATGCGAAACGTTTTCTCGACGTTCAAGGCGAGTTCGGAACGTTCTCGAAGTACATGTGGACGTGGGTCGAAGGTGTTCCTATTCGACATCGTCTCAAAAGGTTGAAAGATTATCCCGTCCACACAAAAGAGGCCGTCGCATGGGCCAAGGATCTCAAGAAACGAGGGTTCAAGTTCCTTGGGCCGACCGTCGTCTATGCTCACATGCAGGCCGTTGGCATGGTGAATGATCACACGGTCAACTGTTTCCGATATCGGATCCTCCGCTAAGGCCGAGGACTCTTGATCGTCTTGCGCATGATGGGCCACGGGTTTATCATCTTGTGCATATGAACAACCAAGAAGAGAAGACATTTACATGTTCCAAGTGCCATAAGGTCAAAAAGGAGAGTGATGGATCGTTCACTGCAGATGAGAAGCAGTTTTGCTGCGTGGAGTGTTGCCATAAACCGGAAGTCGCGTCAGGAGACAAACCGTTGGTCTGTGAATTTTGCTAGAGCATGAACGGCTGGAGTGACTCGAGCGTCGTCTTGCTCATCGCCTTTATCTTGAGCGGCATATTTTTGATGCTCGCCCTCTTCCGTCGTCAGCCAAGCGAACGCCGCAAGTGGGAATTGTTTCTCGGAATATCGTTACCGATAGCCGTTGCGACGCTCTACATCATCGGAACTACTGTCTACAGAAATTCCATCTCGGTCACGAAGGGGCCTGTACACTGGCACGCGGATTTTCGGATCTTCGTCTGCGGTGAGGAGCTGAATATCGTCGACCCTCACGGACTCGTGAACCTGGTCGGGTCTCCCCTCCTCCACGAACACGGTGATAATCGCGTTCACATTGAAGGTCGTGTTATGGATTGGGAAGACATCACCTTGCCGCGATTCTTTTCTGCGATCGGTGGAGAGCTCACACAGGATCATCTCACGCTACCAACGAACAATGGCTCGACGGTCAGTATGACGAACGGTCAGACATGCCGAGACGGTAAGACTGGGAGTGTCCAAGTATTCGTCCATTCCGTTCGCGATGGCGTCGTGATCCAGCAAAAGCTTGGAAGATTTGATTCCTATCGTCTCGCGCCGTATGCCGACGTTCCGCGTGGCGATTGCGTCATCATCGAATTTGATCAGGACAAACCCAAGACGGAACACCTATGCCAGTCGTACGAGGCTGCGTTGCAAAGCGGCAAGCTTCGTGTTGAGTAACTATGATCGAGGCGCAATTGCCCACACTTATCACCGTCGTGCTCACCGCGGCGGTTGATTCGATCAATCCATGCGCGATCGGGGTCTTGATCCTGATGGTCACAACGATCATGGCCGCAGGACGATCAACTCGCCGTCTGGTTTTTCTGGGCTCTCTCTATATTTTCGCCGTTTTTCTCACCTACCTGCTCGCAGGGCTCGGCCTTCTGTACGCGTTTCATAATATCCCCCTCATTGTCACAGAATATCTCTCCATCTTTGTCGCCGCACTTCTCGTGCTCGCTGGTCTGATCGAGATCAAGGATTATTTCTGGTACGGGCGGTGGTTTTCGCTCACGATTCCGAAGGCGGCTGCGGCCAAAATGTCCCTCTTCGCAAGTCGAACCACGGTTCCCGGCATTCTATTCCTCGGTTTTTTCGTCTCCGCCGTTGAACTCCCATGCACCGGAGCTCCCTATCTTGCAATCATCACACTATTGTCACAGTCCTTCGACTTCACGGCGTTCCTCTTGCTTGTGCTCTACAATCTGATCTTTGTCGCGCCGTTGATCATCATTCTCTGTCTTGTCGCGATGGGGAAACAGATCTCCGACGTTCACCAGTGGAAACAAGAGAATCGGCCAGCCATGCGCCTTGCCGCTGGTCTTCTGATGGTTGGACTGGCGTGGCTACTCATCTTGATTGCCAACGGCACCGTGAACTTTGTCTGATCGAGTAATAGAAAACCGGTCAAGCTCAGCTTGACCGGGGCAGTAACTGGCTGCATGAAGATTGGCCCACAACTGCTAGGACACGACCGGGCTTCTTGCGAAGCCAAGCCTACCTCATGCACCCAGGCCTCTGTCACCGTTTCGGATCGTACGGAGACAGCGGACTGAGGGCATGCGTTAGGACCTGGCGATGCTTAAAACATGCACCATGGAGGCCCCTGCGGTCAAGAGCGCCTGCGTACAGGCCTGTGCCGTGACCCCCGTCGTGTACACATCGTCCACGAGGAGCACGGACCCTTGAATCCTCGACGGACAATTGAAAGCACCCGCCACGTTCGCTAAACGTGCATCTTCCGGTAATTGCGCATTTGTCAGGGTCTCCTTCGTCCGTTCAAGCGCCGGGACAATCGTTGCAAGCGGGAAGTACGCATCGTGAACAACCTGCGCGATATGTTGCGTATGATCAATCCCACGCTCACGAATGCGAGCCGCATCTCCCGGGATTGGAACGATGGAATCGATGGTTCGCGCTTCGAGCCACGGGCTCAGGTGTGGTTTCGAGATCTCGAAAAGATCGAAGAGTGAAGATTTCAAACACGTCGCCGAGTTGTACTTCAATTGACCGACCAGCGATCGTAGAGTTGGATTTGAATATCGCCCAAGCCAAGCGCCTTTTTCGTCGTAACCTTGGTCCAGCGCTCGACCTCTACACACGTCGCATACCCATGAACCAAATCTCGTACATCCGATGCACCGTTGTGGATAGAGAAGATCTAATAACGACGTACCAACTTCTGACATCTGGCTTCTGACATCTGACATCGTTTGCATTTTAGAGCTCAAGGGTAGCCTCCGTCACATCCGACACGATCCAGTTTGTACCTTGTTTGACGAACGTAATCGTCGACTTTACGTTCGACACGACGGGGTTCTCCCCCGCTCGCTCGATGATCAACTGGCCTTGTACCTCTACAACCACTCGGCTCGACGAGAGCACCGGGGTCCCGCTCAAAATCTTTGTCGTCAACGGGCGGTATGTACGACCCCATGAGGTGCCAAACGATGGATATTGTTTGATCAAGTCCGCGCGCATAACTTCGAGTTTGGCCCGATATTCGTCCGTGACCAAGGCATACACGTCACGAAGAGCCGCAAAATTATCGACGCTCGAATACGATCCCACGCGACCAGCAAAATCCATGCCCTGTCGCTTCATGGCCTCCTGCGCCTGACGTTCGCGTTCCGCTGGGTCATTGACGTCGGGAGCTGGGCTCGGCGCTGGTGGCTTCGGAACAGCGTCTGAAGGCTCAAAAGTTCGTTCTACGCGCTCCGGAAGCGGAGGAGGCTGTTGACCAGGGAGATCGCCAAATGGTTTCAGGATAAAAATGATCACGGCAAGAACCGCAGCGATGGCGCCTACGATCAGCAGGATTAGGAGGGTGCGTTTGGGCATATTTCCATCAATATGATGTCAGATGTCAGAACTCAGATGTCAGAATATGACAGCGGGTTGAGTCTTAAGGCGTAGTAGGAGGTTGTTGGGCGGCTTCGAATTCCTTTTTGGCCGCTTCGAGTTTGAGAAGTTGCTGCGGGCTCGTCGTCACAAGCTGATCTTCCGTGTACGAAGCGACGACTTGGATGGCAGCATGCTTGGCACCGGCAAAAAAGATACCTTCACCGACTCCAGACTCAAGCAAGAGGTACTTTTCAGACTGAGTGAGCAAGAAGGTCCGCGCGATCAAGTCGATGGCAGCCGGCGATTGCTTCATGAGCATTTGCATCGAACTATTCGTTACGATGGCCTGGCCGTACGGCGAGGTAAGGAAGTCATTCACGTCTTGCGTGATCGTAGTGATGCCAAGGTAGTATTTGCGGCAGCGCTTGACGAGGGCGAAGATAAACTTCGCCGAGTCCTCGGTTTGCATGAGCCACCACGCTTCGTCGATGACCAAGATGCGTTTCTTGCGCTCGGATCGAACGACGTTCCAGATGTAGTTCACGATTGTATAGATGGCCATCGGTCGCAGTTCGTCTTCAAGATCGCGCGTTGAGAAGACGACGAGCTGGTTATTCATCTGCAATGTCGTCTGCGAGTTCAAAAGACCAGCGAACGTACCTTCCGTATACTTCTTGAGCTTGACGACAAGTTCGGCCGTTCCCTCCATGCCCTCGAGAATATCCTGGAAGTCTTGTAAGACGGGCGGCTCGATCGAAGAAAGGTCTGCGCCTGCAACAATGTCCTTTTTGGCGTAGGTTTCGAGGAGCGCACGGTCCAAAATGGAGTCTTCCGTCGTCGTAATCTTCCCAAGCATGAGCCGAAGCAGGCCCTTGATTGTGATAACGGCACTGCGGATGATGTCCTCGGCACTGAATGCCTCGCCTGCCGGTCGCGGGAGATCGAACGGATTTAGCTTTGATCGCGATGCGAGTGAGATGTTAATAAATGTTCCCCCGACCGCATCGGACAGATTTTTATACTCCATTTCTGGATCGATCACGATCACGTCGGTGCCGAGCATCATCGAGCGGATGATTTCGAGTTTGACGGTGTACGATTTGCCCGCACCAGACGTCGCAAATATCACGGCGTTGGCGTTTTGGAGTGAGAATCGATCGAAGATAATGAGCGAGTTATTGTGACGGTTGACGCCGTACAAAATCCCATTGTCACTCGACAACTCTGCGGATGTAAACGGGAAGGACGAGGCAATCGGGCTCGTGCTCATGTTGAACGTAATTTGGAGCTCATCGTTCCCCACGGGCATGGTCGAGTTGAAACCTTGCTCGGCCTGGTAATACGCACGTCGCGTATAAATCAACATGGCAGCGAAAGTACCCTCGACCTGGCTCGTCACGCGTTCAAGCTCGTCCTTATCTTTCGAATAGAACGTGCAATAGAACGCGAATTGGAAAAAGTGTTCGATACCTTGCGTCAGATCGTCGCGCAGCTGCTCAATGTCTCGGAGAGCCGTTTCCGTGATCGGATCGCGTGGTTTTCCTGACTCGGCATCCGATGAAATCTGCGCCTCGAGCACACCGACCTTCTTCTTGAGTTGTTTCAGGATCACGTCCGCCTTAATCGGATAGAAGAACATTGCGATATCAAGCTGTGCAGACAAGTTGATGATCGGACTCGCCCAGCCGACGGTCACATAACGCGGATAGGTGACCACGAATAGCGTACGGCAAAAGACATCTCCAAGCCTTACGAAAGACGGCTCGACTTTCATGGCTGCCGGCGCGATCAAGTCTTTGATCGACGCGATGCCTTTGCGATAGATCCGTTCTTCTTCGAGAGCGATCTTCTCTTCGTCGAGTTTACGTTTCTGTTCCTCCTTGGTTGGGCCCTTCTGTAAGCCAACCCCGCCCTTCGTGATGGAAGCGGCGTCAAAGCCCTTTTGTTGTTGTGTTTCAAATGCCATAGGCTAGGCTTCCACTTGAAGTTTATCGAGCTCGGTCATGCGCTGGGATTCGAAGAGCTCTGGGTTGTAGACCGTGTAGAAGAGTTCGATGAGACTCTGTGTATCGAGCTGTACGGCGTTGAGCGACATGGACGAGAGTCCACCCGTGACCGTATTTACACGTAGTCCGAGATCGAAACGCATCTTCTTGAATCGATCGACACCGATCTTTCCTGCAATTTTCGGTGACAAGATTTCCTGCAAACGCTGAAAAAAACCTTTCTGGACTCCCCCCTCATGCGTCGTAGGATCGAGTGGGACGACGAGGTAGAAGCGTTTCTGCATGATATCTCCAAGATCAACAAGTTGCTTGACGAACGCGCTGTAATCTCGAATTTGCCTTTTGAGAAGCTCATTTTCAATCTTTACTTCCTGATCCGACATCTGGCGCATGTAATTATCGATGTTCATGCGTCGCGATTGAATGACAATCTGGATCGGAAAGTCGATCGAATTGAGGAACTGCATGTAGGCTTGGACGATTGCGTTCTGCTCATCAACCGATTTCAAAGAAAAGTTGATGCTCGATACAAGGAGCACGGCTCGCAGGGTCCCATCTTTCATGATCACGACATCCTCGCGAATCTCGGCGATATCCAAAAACTTTTGGGCTGGTACGCCCGGCTTTTTGCCCGCAAGCTTCTTACTTTGCATAACTTAGTACGAAAAACGAAAGATGAAAGATGAAAGACCAAACCCTAAATCCAGGCCCCATTTAGATGGGGTGATCTTGCGTCTTTCGTCTTTCGTCTTGCGAATCATAGCTTTTGGTCCTCGTCAGCATTATACACTCCGCCCGTGTTGACCGTCAGGGTCAGATCACGCAAACGAGTCGACTCCGGTCTGCCCTTGGAGACGGTCGGCGGAATAACGACCACAGGCTCCTTTTTCAGGAACGCCCGTATCTCTGCCGTGGTTGGTTCTTTGTTCCAAACGCGAAGCGGGGGTCGGGTTTTCGTCTGGAGCACGTTGATGAAAAAGATATGGAACGGTTGGCCATTGACCTTGAGAAAACCAAAGACGCCGGCGAGTGTAACCGTTGGGATGATTCCTAAGAGCGACCACGGGAGACGGAAGATTGTGTACTCGAGGAATACGGCACCTGTTGCAACCAGGCAGACCAAAAACTGACGGACCGTGATTGGGCCTAAAATCTTATCCTCTGAGTCTATGAATTGAGGTACGACAAACTTCTCGGGCATAGTCCCATGATACCATAACCCGATGACAGTTTACGAGTTGACCAGTTTACAAGTTTACGAGTACCCAGGCTTACAAGTCCCATCGACCAAGATCGTATTGGAACTGTAAACTCGTAAACTGTTTAAAGCTGTATCTGGGTGTTCATCCAGATAATGGCTCCAAGCTCGGCAGCAGACGGGGCTCCCGGTTCGGTCCTGCGTCGTTCTTCTGCCAATTGAGCTACGGGTTTCGCGTCTCGGAAACTCTCCGTAACAAGCTTCAGGTACTGTTGTTGGAGTGGAGATCGTCGCCACGCCTCAACGCCCTCCGTCCAGCGTTCAAAGGACTCTTGCTTCAGCGTTTCAAGCTTACGAACGATTTGTTTGGCGGATTGATCCGGGTCTTTCGATAAGCGTCGAAACCCATCGATCGTCATCCCACCAAGCTCTTCGGCAAGTCCCGTGAGTCGAACGGGTGGCACGACGCCATCCATACTGGTCGGTTTGGCTTGCACCTGTCCGCTCGCCGCCTGCGCTTGCATAGAGGCTAAGAGCTGCTTAGCAACCTCCTCCGGCCTTGCAGCGACAACCTTGTCTTTGTACCACTGCGCATGTTCCTCGCTTTCACGTTGCCTGCGCTCTACGATCATTTTTTTCTGTTCGTCCATCGTCGTCTGGATACGAGATTTTTCTTCTGTTGCAATCGAATCGCGCGTCTCGGTGTAGATGCGCTCGACAATGCCCGCAATCCGTTCGACTTGATCCGCTGCGAGCCCGACCCCTCCCACCTTTTCGTCACGACTCAGGATCTCCTTCAGTTGGATGGCGTTGCGAACGTCGCGAAGCCGGGTAGAGATGGTGTTGCGCACGCGTTTGAGCAAATACCCATCCTTTCCAATGTCTCCGATCTCCGCGAGGGACCGCTCCAGAGCCTGATCGAGGACGAGGAATCCCGTGGTCGCAAATTTGGGTACCATCACTGCTTCTTCTTCACCCGTTGCAGCGGCGGTTTCCGCCTCCTCTTTCTCCTCATCCGTCTCGCCTGCCTCTGCTTTTTGTTGATATTCCTGGTACCAACGCGCGTATTCTTCCTCTGACATGACCTGTGTCGTGCCAAGGAAGTCAACCATCGATTGAAACAGTGTGTCGGCCTGTGTGCGCGCAAATCCCATGCCACCATCCGTCTGCGATCGCGTAAGAATCTCTATCACTTGTTCTTGCGTGCGTACGCCCTTGAGATACGAGATCAGTATTTCACGCAGCCTGCGGACTGATTCTTCGGAAAGGATCGAAAGTTTCGCGTTGCTAGCGATACGACGTGCTGCGGCTCCGTAGGACAGGGGTCGCAAGGACACGCGCGGGATCGACTGCGTCTGCGTTGACGGAACGCCGAGCTCCTGGAGTCGCGCGTCTACGTCCCAAAGGAGAAGATCGCCGAGGGGCAAGATCACATTGCGCAGAAGCTCGCGCTCCACATCTTGAGGCTTCCTATCGCCAGCTACGATTTTTACGCGCGACTGGAATTCTTGAAAATTCAGCTTTGTAAAAAGGAGATCCCATACGACGTCCATAACGCGATCCCACGCGTCCGTGTCATACCCAAGCGCCGTTTGCGCGGTGTCTTCATTGACTCCAGACTGCGTTTCCAACAAGTACCCCTGCGCCGCAGCGGGCAGTTTGTTGAACGCCTTCATCCATTCGTCGCGTGTCATAGCTTGCTACTCAGTTCCGGCTTTTCGAAGCACGCCTCTCGGTCCGCTCGGCATTTTAGAGTTTTTATCCTCGGCTAATACGCTTAGTTCATCTGTCATTTTCACGAGGATCTGTTCACTCGCGCTTTGGACGGCCTTCTTATTGGCGTCATTTGCGCGAGCAACCATTGTGTTCACCGCCTTCATGGTTGCCGAACGCTGATCGGCTCCCATAGATCCCATACCCATGACAATCTCCTTTCCGCCATTCTGTGCAAACTCTGCAAGAACATCCACTTTCATGTCCGTACTAACACCAGATTTTTCTAGGCTGTTAAAGGCAGCCTCGAGCGCTCGCATTGCGTCATTGAGTTGGGTCTTGTTGCCCGTTGCAATGGCAGCGGCTGCCTTTTTCGATTCTGCTCCCAATGCTGTCGCGAGAGCCCTAAATGCCGTGGGATTCGTGTCATACTTCGTCATGGAACCCGCGTCACCCAAGGTGCCGCCACTCGTGAGGTGTTGCATCATATCACTTGTCGCCGGGGTATTTCCCGCTCCGACCGCACTCGTGATCGCTGAATATGCTTCCTGCTGCCTATCATTCCGCGCGCGCGTTCCAAATTTCACCTCTTGATCCGTATCGTAAGCACCGGTCGCAGGATTCTTCACTTTCATCTTCGCGCCATCCTTTGCCCCGTTATACGCGTACAAACTTCCATCAGCCTTATTTTTCTGGAATTGGATCTGGCGGAAGAATTTTGCATCCTGGTTCGGTGAGTTGCGGATCATCTGCTCCATGCCCTCCAGAGACTCTACAAGTTTCGTGTTCCCACCAAGCTTGGCATTCTTTTTTAGACTGTCGAGTTTACCCGGGTCAGCAATGACGGGTTTGCCAGATTTCGAATCCACACCATTAGCCTCCATCATGGTCATCAAGTTATCTCCATTGTACGCATTCCACTCGTTCACCTCTTTGAGACGCTCCGGATCGCCATAGCCTAATTTCTTCTGGAACTCAGCTCTGTCTGCATCACTTGCGAGCTGCGGATTCGAAGTAATGGTCTTCTCGAGGGTGTCCATCATCCCGACATCGCCGCGTGCTTTCGCCAATTCATATTGGCTTTGCATGATTGCTCCCTGTTTGCTCGTCGCATCGTTCTTAACCCCAAGTTCGACAGCTGCCTTTGCATCATCCTTGCTTGCACCTGCCTTCTCACGTTCAGCAACCGCCTTGTCGTATGCGTTTTCACCAGGCTTTCCCTGCCGCATTTTCGTGAGCCGCTCGGCGACAACGGCTTTCGTCACATCGTCAGAAGACGCTGCCGCTTTAATCATTTCAGACTTACGCTCTGCGGCGAGTGTTTTGAATTTGCCCGGGCCCCCGTAACTTCTCGCGACAGTCTGTGCGAGTTCCTGACCCCCGTGCTTCTGTAGATCACCATACAACCCAGCCTCCTCCTTGGCCTCTGCCTCTGCCTCCTTGCGACGCATGACGGCACCTTTCATGAGCGTAGGTCTGAACAACTTGCCGACCACAGGGGC
>CAYGDS010000018.1:0-12483 GCA_964348595.1 uncultured Gammaproteobacteria bacterium
CGCGCTACAAGCCGAAACACTGCGTATTGCCGTGATCGCTTCAGCCGATCTTTCTCACTACGCCAATCAGCAATCACCGCTTGAGTATCGACCAGAAGGCGAGGCGTTCGACAAGACGATGCGCGAGGGTGTTACGGCCATGGATATTCCAAAGCTGCTCGCGATTGATGCGGCCACGCTTGATCGTGCCGGACAAAGCGGCTACAAGCCGATCCTGATGCTCTTGGGGTGTCTCGATGGAATCAACTGTAAGCCCAAGGAACTGAGCTACGAGGCCCCCTTTGGCGTGGGTCACTTGATGGTGCGCTTTGAATTAGCCTGACCATGTTCGCGCGTGTCATTCCCCTCCTGCGAACGCCGTTCGGAGTCGAGGGCTTCGATTATCGCATCCCACGCGATCAGAAGGTTGAAGTTGGCGATCTCGTGCTCGTCCCCTTCCGCAAACGGACGGTACCGGCGCTCGTCGAGCAGGTGTTACGTACGAGTCCATTCGCGGCAAAGGCGCTCGACGTGTCTGGATCTTATGGCGCCATCCACTTTCCGGCCGTGATCCCCACACTCATTCGGATGACGGCGCGCCGAACCTTTACCTCGGCTCCAACGGTCGCAGACGCGTGGCTGCGCGAACTACCGAAACGGCCTGGCGAACTGCTTCCCATCGTACACACGGCGAACGGATCAGGATCCATGCATTCAAAATGGAGTGTGGATGCAACCGAGCAGCTCATCGGTCGGGCGCGTGATGCCAGCCGTGCATCACGCGTGCTTGTGCTTACGCCATGGAAACATCGAGCGGAGGCATTCGCTGCCGTACTTGGAGCACCACAACTCACGAGTGACATCGCTCCTGGCGCCGCCTTTAGACATTGGCAGGGGTTTTTATCGAAGAAGCACGGGGTGCTCGTGGCGACGAAAATCGGTTCATGGCTCGCGCCCATGGTTGATCTGGTATTGATCGACGAGCCAGAGAACGACGATCATAAACAAGATGAGCTGGCTCCACGCTATGATGTTCGACGGATCGCAGCTTGGGCCTCAACGAAGGGCGCACGCGTGGAAGCCTACGGCGTCACGCCTCCGCTCCATGTGGACGACGATGCGCCCACCATCGACGTGCCACTCGAGGTGCACCCGCGCACACGAGCGGGACGCTCGTCGATTCCGATGGTTGAATCTTCGACACTCGACCGTTTGCGTGATCATGAAGGTCCGCGTATCGTCGTTCACCCGATACGTGGCGAGGCGGCCAAGTTTGCCTGCCGTGACTGTGGGTGGACGGCCTCGTGCTCACACTGCGGGTTTCAAGTTTCGTCGACGAAAGAGGGAGCCATGTGTCGACGGTGCCGAAAGGCGACAGACGCTCCTCTCTCATGCGTCTCCTGTAGCGGGACTGACTTGGGTAAGGCTATGCCCGGCATCGATCGCCTGAAGCGCCTCGCCGCGAGCCACGAGCCGGAGCTTGTAATCGAGTGGCGCGAGTCTGTCCCCTCGGATCTGGAGCGACCACTCCCCGATGGTTGCATGGTCTTGGTGACTGACGCGTCGCTCCTCGCATCCGGCGGCACGGAAGATGTGCGACGAAGGGAACAGATCGTCATTGCGTTTCGGAGACTCGCAGCAAACGTCGCGCGTGCTCAGGGAACATTGCTTATTCAAGTTCCGGAATCGAGTTATCAGGATTGGGAGCCTTGGCTCATGCAGGACGGATTTCGCACCTTTCGTGATCGCGAGCGCGAAGACCGACGGGTATTCGGGTATCCGCCGGCCGCGCGCTTGATCAAGATCATTGGTTCGGATCGGCTCACCGTCCCTGCACTACCCGGATTGCGCGGACCATTCCCCGTGGCGCATCGACCACGAACGCGCGAGGCTCGTTTTGTGTGGCATGTTCAAGTACCCGACGGAATGAAGGAGGAAACGCTCAATGGCGCGCTCTCGGCGCTCGCGAAGGCGGGGGCCATTATCGACCTTGACCCGATCGCCTTTTTCCGCTAAGCTCTGCCGTTGTCATGAAAGCCCCTCTCTTTCAGGTTCTGACCGAACCCACCCCCTCCCTGCGAGAACGCTCGCGGGAGCTTCGTGTAGACGAAATTCTCACACCGGACTTCCAAACGTATTTGGATACATTGATCGAAACCATGTTCGCCGAAGACGGGGTTGGCATCGCCTCCCCGCAAGTCGGGAAGAATGTGCGAGCGATCGCGGTCAACATCGGCGGTCGACCGGAATGCTGGATCAATCCGGAAATTGTGAAGAAGTCCGAAGCGATGGCCGAGAGCGAGGAGGGGTGCTTGTCGGTTCCCGGACGATACGGGATTGTGATGCGTCATAAGAAAATCACGGTGCGCGCGCTGAACCGCCACGGTCGGACGGTGGAAATGGATTTGAAAAACTTTCCTGCGTTTGTGCTCCAGCACGAGGTCGATCACCTCGATGGCATGCTTTTTATCGATCGCGCGGAAAAGACCGTGCAAGCGAGCAAGATTCGATTGTAAATATGCAGCACCCCATACTTTTTTTCGGCACGTCTCCATTCGCCGTGCCCATCCTTGAACGACTCGCGAAAGATCCGCGCTTCGAGATCAAAGCCGTGGTGACGCAACCGGATCGACCCGTCGGGCGCCATGCGTTGCTCAAGGCGCCGCCGGTCAAAGAAGCCGCTGAACGATTGAGCATACCCGTTCTTCAGTTCGAGAGCGTAAAGTCGCCTGCGGCATTTTCTTCGTTGACGACGCTCGGCGCGACGGCATGCGTCGTCGCAAGTTTTGGACAAATTATTTCTACACAACTGCTCGACGCGTTTCCCCATGGCATGGTGAATGTACACGCCTCGCTCTTGCCAAAGTATCGTGGCGCCTCCCCCATTGCCGCGTCGATTGCCGCAGGCGATGCGGAGACCGGGATCACCATCATGAAAATGGATGCACAAATGGATCATGGGCCCACACTCGCCTATGCGCATGAACAGATTCGAAGTGACGATACGACTCCCATGCTTGAAGACAGACTCGCTGCACTTGGTGCGGAGACGTTACCCGACGTGCTTATCAAGTACTTGGACGGTCAACTTGCACCGACCGAACAAGATCATGCACATGCGACGGGTGTGCAACTCCTCTCGCGTGACGATGGGCGGTTGGATCCTACGACGCAAAGCGCAGAAACCATGGAACGCCTCGTGCGCGCCTACACCCCGTGGCCCGGGACCTACATCGAGAAGAATGGGAAGCGCCTGAAGGTGTTGGAGGCACGTCTTGCCAACGAACCTGGATATCCGACGGTGAATGGCGTGGACGGACAAACGCTCTGCCTTATGAACGTCCAGCCAGAAGGAAAGCCGCCCATGGATGGGGCGGCGTTCCTGCGTGGGAATAAAGATTGGTTTAACGCGTAATCTCGGTGGCCTCCATGCTCCATGGGGAGCCAGCGGCATTTGTTTGCGACTTGACCATACCCGTATCCTTCACAAGCCAGAGGGTTCCGGGCACGCTGATTTCTTGACCGCCGAGCATTTCGGAATTGACCGTTGTTTGTTGTTCAACCTTGAGCGCGCGGAACGTTCCGGCGGGTACTGTGATACTTTCTTCGCCAATGACCTTGCTCGTGACGGTTGCCGTCTGGCGCTTGCCATCCATCATCGCGCGAAACCGCGCATCGTCTGTGTGGAGAATCATGCGATAGGTCGTCGTCCATTCCGTTCCAACGGCGAGGCGCGCTGGCATAAAGACACCGTCGACGGATTCTGTCTCCGTACGAATGTTCAACCCAGAAATCGCCGAGCCAAAGTCCGCATAGCCCTTGCTCACGATGGCGCCATTCACACAATCCGCTTCCGTGGTGATGGTGAGCGGTCCACGTTCGGAAGAAAAGGATTGTTCAATTTTGATATCTGCCGTCGCGCTCTCGAGAAACTTGAACGTGATCGTCGTTTCGCGACCACCAACGGGTGTCGTGCTATACGTGATCGATCGACCTGATGTGAGCGGGTAGTACTCGTTGCTGCATCCAGCGACCGAGCCTGATCCTGAGGACGTGCCCGCTCCCGGGGCTGCATCAGGTCCGGACAAACAACCGGCCCCAAGGAGGGCGGTCAGGGCGAGAAGCGATGAAAAACGATTGAAGAGATTCATAGGTGTGTGAGGATTAAGGAATGTGGACGGACGATGCCTCCATCATGCTCCGCGTGCCATTGAATGTCGAATCCGATTTGACGAGACCGATCCCTTTCACCCACCACTCGTCTGTTTCGATGTTGATGGCGTCCGCGGGGTCCGCTCCGGACAAAGCGGCGTCGACCTTGGTGGTGACTTTAACCTTGAGCGCATCGAAAGCTCCGGCACCCACCGTCACACGCTCTTCTGCGACGACCTTGCGCGTGATCATGACCTGCTGGTTGATTGTTGTGATCCCAAGGGCTTGCAAATTTGGGTTATCCTCCGGTGTGACGTTGACGTCGTACGTGGCGCTCCATTCACTCCCGACCTTGAGATCCGCGGGCAGCAGGACTCCACTCCGGCTTTTCGTTTGCATAGAAAATTTTGATCCAGAGATCGCCGAGGCCAAATCGAGATAGCTTTGCGCAGCAAGGTTTCCGCTTGGATCGCAAGCGATAGCTTGTGTGAGTGCACCCTGGACTCCCTTGATCTGATACCCGAGCGTGACGGTCCCGGTCGCATTTTCGTTCACCGTCACGACGTACTCCCCTGGCGTCGTACCGACGAACGTCGCGTAGGTCACGGATGATCCAACCTTGGTTGGGTAGTACGGGTGCGCACAAGGGCCGAGAGGGCCGGCGACCTGAGTCGAAGGAGCTGCACCGTAGAAATATCCGGCCACGAGCAACGCGAGGACTATCGGAAATGCCATCCAACGTTTATGCATAGGGAGAAAAAGAGTGGGTCGATTATAACACATCCTTTGTGACGGCCGACGCGCCGGCGAGGATGAGCACGAGGAGTCCTAGCGGATGATTCAAGTACGGTGTAAACATGTGAACGACGGCAAGCGAGACGATCACCGGCGCGATTTCGGGCCGTTTTTTAATAAGCGTCCCCAGCAGCCAAAGCATGACCAGCGGCCCAAGGATTCCGAACTTGATCGACAGATCTAACCAGCCCCATTCGAAAGCATAGGTCGTATACATACCGCCGGTTTTCTGGACAACGCGCGGATCGGCACTTTGATACGTGACCGTTGCACCAAACCCATGGCCAAGGATTGGCGCCTCCATCGCTTTGTCGACGAGGATTGGAAACAGCTCCCATCGACTTGTCGCGGCACTCTCCCCTGTGTCGACACGAGCCGTGAACCAGTCGATGGGGTTGCCCGCCGTCGATGAAGGAATCGGAAACCGTGCGATGCCGACGAGTGCGAACAGCGAAAGGATTCCGGCTATAAGCATCCCCTTAAACCAATGCCATGTCTTGCGTCGTATAACGATGACGACGCACACGATAAGCCCGGCGGCTAAAGCGATCCAAAAACTGCGAGAAAACGAAATTAAAACGGCGAGAAAACATAAGGCGAGCGCGGAGATATGATGGCGTCCTACGCGACGGCGCGCGGCCTCGACCGAAAGCCATACGGCTCCGAGCAACACATAGATCTGTGATTGAATAAAAATGCGAAAACCTCCATCATGACCTATTAACGTAATCTCCCCTATTCCTGTGCGGCGAATCCAGCGATGCGTATCATAGAGAAAGTCTGCATCGAATTGATGTGAGAAAAGGTAAAAAAGCACGATGGACTTCAGGATGAGCCATGCAACACCAGTCATGATCACGGGCTTGAGTGTTTTCCAGAACGTCGAACTGGCTGAAAGGTGGACGGCCGGCCACACAAGGAGCAAGGCCCCCCAGGCATTCGCGTCGACGAAGACGAAGGGTTGCCCTAGAGCGAGGCCGCGGATCAGGGCATACACGACAAGCGCAGCCATGACGATGAAAGGTTCGCGGCCCGAGAGAAGTTTTCGCAAGTCGAATGGCTCGCGCGTCACAAATTGACGGAGTAACCATCCGGCAAAGAATGCCGCGAACAGGATGATGCGCCAGGAAATGCCGCCGTCATTATTGAGATCAGCTCCGTAAACGAACATGCGGCCCTTAGAACCGATGAGAAACTCGAGAACGAGAAGCGAGAAGGCGGTTTCCGGCTTGCGG
The DNA here is from genome assembly GCA_964348595.1 of uncultured Gammaproteobacteria bacterium. Lineage (GTDB taxonomy): Bacteria > Patescibacteriota > Patescibacteriia > 2-12-FULL-60-25 > 2-12-FULL-60-25 > CAYGDS01. The sequence continues at coordinate 6,162 of CAYGDS010000018.1, forward strand.
AAAGCCAGGAACGCCATGATCAGGCCAAAGACGATCGCGAGGCCGGAGTTCAGATCTTGATTCCAGGCGGCGGGGATGGAGAGGATTTCGACTGTCACTACGAGAGCAAGTATGTACCATGGACGATTGTCACTCCCGTGAAGACGGGGCATGACAAGAGCGTGTTTGTTTCGCACGATCGATTCCGCATCTTTGTATTTCTTCACGAGTCTTGGCATCCAGCCGATGGCGTTCCAGGGGAGGCCGTACGCAAACGATGGTAGCCATTGGCTCATTCCGGTTTTGCGCGGCTTGAGCGTGAACAGTACCTCGTCGATGAAATAGCCGTGGCTTCCCCGCTTGCCCATGGTCAAAAACAGATCCCAATCCTGGAATTTTTTCAATGACTCGTCGAAACGAGGGAATGCCCCACGACGGATGAGTGCGCTCGTATGGATGTAATTCCCTTGCTTGAGCGCTTCGAGATCGTAGGGACGGCTTTTGAAGAGCTTCCAGCCGAATCGGAATGACGAATACGCGAAGTCCGCCTCGGGATGTTCGTCGAGTGCCATGCGCATCTTGGAAAGCGCATCTGGCACGAGCTCGGCATCCGCATCAAGAAAGATAACGTACTCGCCCGTTGACCGATCGAACCCCGCGTTCCGCGCCGCTGGTGCCCCTTTGTTCTTGTCGAACCTGATAAATGTCCCCCCTCCCGGAGGGGGGACGACAGGGGGGAGACTCCCATCATCCACAACTATGACCTCAAAGTCCTTAAACGTTTGCCGTTCAAGCGACGCAAGACACTTCGCGAGCTCGTCCGCGTGGTTATATACCGGGATGACGACGGAGATCTTCGGCATATTGTCATTCCCGCGCAGGCGGGAATCCAGGACCCAGGAAACCAAGTAGCGACGTCACGCGATCCTCCCAACGGAAATCGGCAAGCACTCGCGTCCGCGCGGCGCGTCCCATCTCGATGCGTAGCGTCGGGTCCGCAAACAGACGCTTGAGTGCTGCGGCGACGGCTTGTGGGTCAACGGGGTCGACAAGGAATCCGTCCTTGCCGTCACGCACAGCCTCGGGCACGCCGCCGCTTGCTCCAGCGACGGAGGGAAGCCCGTGCATCGCCGCCTCAAGAAACACGATACCGAACCCTTCGACGTCATCCCCTTCGTCGCGCGGTAATAGCGAGAACACGTCCGCAGCGGCATACCAAAGATCGCGCGACTCGTCATCGGCGCTTGAGACGATGCGCACGCGCTTCCCGATGGTCCGTGCCAGGCCCTCGAGTTTGGCGAGTTCGCTCCCCGAGCCAACGATCGTAAGATGGACATTCGGCAGACTTCGAACGGCCTGCATGAGCACATCGTGGCCCTTGCGACCGACGAGACGTGAGACCGCGAGTACCAAGGGCGCATCGGACGGAATGTCGAGCAGGCGTCGCGCGTGTTCACGGTCGAGACGGTTTACGGGCTCGGTTGCAGGTGTCAGGACTTTTGGATTGAGGGTTGGGTCAAAGGATCGAATTTCGTTGGCTACGAACTCGGAGTTCGCGATCACATTGCGCGCGCCACGTAAGACACGTCGCAGGAGCCACACCTTCCGCTTGCGGCCGAGCGCCAGACGGAGATCGAGTCCATGCAGAATGACGGAGTACGGGAGGCCGCCAAGACGGTTCGCCATCCACGCGGCCGTGCCGAGCGGAAGCGCGTGGCTCACGAGTACGTGGGAGTATCCGCGACGATGCAGAGATTTGATGAAAGAGATCGCAGGCCGCCAGCTCCATCGTCCAGTGTGAAGAAGCTCGACGGGTTCGACGCGGCCGGGACCGACGGAGGCATGCGTGAGGTTGATGAACACGTCGATGGCACCGCCCGCATGGTGGACGAGCGAACCGAGATAACGCGCAACGCCGCCGGTCTCCGGCGGGTAATCAAGCGTGATGAGTGCGATGCGCTCTCCCATACTATTGGCCATTGATCGTCGGCTCGGGCTTGCGACGGAGCCAGCCATACACACGCTTCATATCCTCCGGCGCGACGAGTCCGAAGAGAAAGACGACGAAGAGTGCGAGGAGCGCGCCACTGAAGCACGCGACGTACCACGGAGTCTCGCGAGCGAGCACAAGCGTCGGGTACCAGATTGCGATGGCGGCACCTGCACCGCGTAGCGAAAGAAACGTCATCCATTTCCATGGCACGTCGTTGCGGACAAAGATCAACCCGACGAAAAGCAGGAGCCAGAAGCTCACGACGCCGGACCAGGCAGCTCCCATTGCGCCGTACGTTGGCACAAGCAAGAAGTTCGCGATCACGTTCACGATCATGGCGACTCCCATGGCCGTTGTCTTTAGATGCGCGCGGTTTGTCGCATTTAACAATGATCCGACGGGAAAATCGAGAAAAATTGGAATGAGCACCCACGGGAGAATGCTGAGCGGGACGATCGACCCGACGAACTTTGGATACGCGGCCGTGATAATCGGTTCCGCAAGCGCGGAGAGTAACGCGGCAAGCGGCACACCGGCGAGCATCATGAGCCGTAGGGATCCGGTCAGGAGCTGCTCGATCTCCTCTTTCTTACCCGACGAGTGTGCGGCGCTCAAACTTGGGTAGAGGGCTGCCACAAAAGCGAGAGGAAGAAATTGCAACGCGTAGGTCACTTTGTACGCGACGGCGTAATGACCTACGACTTCGTCTGGATGAAATTGCTTGAGTAACAACGTGTCGACGTAGGAATAAATTTTTACAAAGATGCCGGCAAGGGCGAACGGGGTTGCGAGTTGGACGATTCTTTTGAGCGGCCACTCCGTCGTCATGCGCGACGTGAGACCGAGAGCGCGCGCTTGTCGCAGACTCCAGATGACGTTCCAGATGCTTCCGGCCAAAAGACCGAATACCAGACCGACGGCTCCCCATCCAAGGATGGCGGCCGCAATGCTCACGATCGCGGTACAGATTTGACCCGCAAGGATCCCAACGGCCTCGTGTTTAAGAACGCGACGCCCGCGGATCGCGCCGTACCAAAGGACGGAGACCGCATCGCACGACATAACGAAACACGCGACGAGCACGGCCATGAACGTGACGCCGGTGATGTCTGTGAGCGCGGCGTATCCTAGAACACCCAGGACTGCGAGCGGGATGAGGAGGAGTTTGAGCCGGATCGCGCGCGCGAGAAACGCCCTCCCCCGCTCTTCGTCGCCGGCCATCTCGCGAATGAGGACGGGAGTGAGGCCAAGATCGGAGAAGGTTACGAAGATCGAGGTGATGGATACGGCAAAATGAAACAAGCCGGTCGTGCTCGGACCGACGATGTTGGCCACGATCGTAAATGAGACGAACGAGAGCGCTTTTTGAGCCGTGGTGGCAACGAGAAGCCACGCGGCATTTGCAGCGACAGATTTGCCCGCGGACATGGGGAAAGGGTAGCTGATCCTTGACAATTTGGCCAAATGATGGTCTGCTTAGCTCGTCCTTTGACTTGCATCAAAAACGAGGGCTTAAGGCCCGTCTCGCATCGCGAGATATACCCCACTCAAGGTGGAACATGAATCAGCAGAAAGAGAAGCGTGTTCGTATCCCGTTGGTCGCCAGCCATGCCTACGTGTTCGCGAACAACTTGGTTGGCGTCTACGGCATGCCCCTCGAGGTGAGGCTGAAGCGATTGACGGTTCCCGGTGGAGGTTGCGGGCCTCGGCCTATCCATAGTCAGGTCACACTTCGCTTTCCTGGTAAGGTCGTCGATGTCACCGTCAAGACGTACGATCCCAGGGATGGCGTACCGCGAGATCCCATATTCTCACAACTGACGACCTTCATCAGGTTCGGCAACTCCCTCAAACTTGAGCAGTGGGTCTATGCGTTGAAGAGCCGCATGCTTCCCATCCCCTGGGACTGGGAGAAGATCCTCAAGATCCACAAGCCGGGCAGTCTGCCGATGACGGCGCTCTTCTCTGCAGAACGACCCAGCAGTGACTACACGCTCGAACTGCAGCTCGGCGAAGAAGATATCCGATTGTATCGTCGGAGCTTCGATCGAGACTGACCCTACTGACAGCCCTGGATAGCGTTCCTGGACTGTCTGATTCTCACCGCCACTCCAACTGGAGTGGCTTTTGATATATACGAAAACCCCGGCACAGTCATGCCGAGGTGAGATGCAGGTGGACCTTGACTCCACACACGTAGGTGTCGCCATGGTCGATGGTGAGTCACGAGCGGAGGCGACCGGCCGTCTGCTCGAGAGAACGGACGAAGTCCGCGACTTCGGGGAATCCACAGCGCTCGGCGCGATCCGCCGAAACGTACACCGCGGTTTTTCCCGTCGCGCGAAAGAGCGGGTCCTTCTCGAGCGTGTCGAGGAGGAAAGACTCCATGAGACGACGATCATCAGGCTGTGCCTCGACCGCCATACCGTGGACCCTGGTAACGACCATCCTGATCCGTGGCAAGAGATCGCGCTCGTGCATGACCTCTCCTTTCGTGAGTCGCAGGGTACTCTCCTGGGTGCGGTTGTCAAGGCATGAGGCGCGTGGCCTTGTTGTCTGCGGCGACAACGCCGATCGGTGTGACCTTGAACACCCAGGTATTCACCTTGATGAAGTAGGGACCACCGGGTTTGTCCTTGTAGGCAAACCAGAGATCCACGACTCCGAAGTGCGCCGACTCCGACGCGGCACTCTTGTATGTGAAAGGCTTGTGGATTGATCCATCGCCGTCGACCCATTGCGGCGCCTTGGGCCTTCCAATGGAGCCGTAATCGTGGAGCTGTCGCTCCAAGATCGTGCTCTTTCCGCCCGCGCTCGCGTGGATCGGAGGAGCCATGAACAGGACTTCTGCGAACGAAGGGTTTTGCGACATCCGAACCTCCGCCGGAAATTCCTATCAATAATCGACGAGCTCGTCAATACGAAATAAGTGTCCTTCGATTCCTCTTCGACGTGCTCTGGATCGCTCAGGACGTCCAAAAAAGGTAGAAGAGCCAAGCCCTAGCCGTTACAGCGACTTAAAGCTATTATTGCAATCGAGATTGATTTGCTACTTCTCTGAAGCATATGAAACTCATCATTATTTTTGGACCTCAAGCAGTGGGTAAGATGACCGTCGGTCATGAACTGGAAAAAATTACCGGACTCAAGCTCTTTCATGGCCATATGACGATTGACCTCGTGTCTAACTTTTTTAATTACTCATCGAAAAGCGGCAAAAGATTGGTAAGACTTTTTCGTGAGGAAATATTCAAAGAAGTTGCTGCGAGCGAGTTGGAGGGTTTAATTTTCACATACGTTTGGGCGTTAAGTGAAAAAGCGGATTGGGATTATGTCAATGAAATATCTCAGCTATTCAAAGAGCATAATGGAACTATCTATTACGTCGAACTCGAAGCCGATCTAGATCAGAGGATCGAACGAAATAAAACAGAGCACAGATTAGCCCACAAACCAACAAAACGAGATACCGAGGCATCTGAAAAAGAACTCAAAAACAGTTTAACGAAATACCGACTCAATTCAGAACCAGGAGAAATAAAGTTTGAGAACTACATCCGTATCAATAATACAAATATTGATCCGATGACGGTCGCAAAACAAATCAAAGACGCGTTTAAACTGTAGAAATAAAAACACCTCGCTTTCGACGAGGTATTTTTATTACCCATTTAACGTTTGCTCCACTGTGGTGCACGGCGCGCTTTCTTGAGACCGAATTTCTTGCGCTCCTTCTTGCGGGAATCGCGCGTGAGGTATCCAAGTTTCTTGAGAGTCTTACGATAGGTTGGATTGAGCTCGAGCAATGCGCGCGAGAGACCGAGGCGGACACTTTCTGCTTGTGAGCGAATCCCACCTCCCTCAACCTGTGTGCTCACGTCAACCGCCGTTTCTTGACCCGTTGTCTTGAGCGGGCCGTTCACGATTGAGCGCAATTCGTACGTGGTGAAATATCCTTCCATTGGACGACCGTTCACGGTAACGGTCCCCTTGCCGTTTTTAATCAAATAGACACGCGCGATGGACGTTTTGCGACGGCCGAGTCCGTAGATATACGAGCTGCCGCGCGGCATCTCCACAACTTCGGGGGCCTGCTCGACGATCTCCTTCTTCTTGGCCACGACTTTCTTGGCCGGCTTCTTCTCGGCGGCAGCCTTTCCGCCAGAGGCGGATCCGCCTTTGGCGGACGTCTTTTTCGTCTTGGATTCCGTAGCCATAGTTAGGCGATAATCAGGCGCTTCATACGAATCGTTTGGGTACGGTTCTTTGGAAGCATGTATTTAACGGCGTGACGCAGCACTTCACCCGGGCGCTCCGCTTGAAGCTTAGCTACCGGTAGGCGCTTAATAC